>JACDCK010000201.1 GCA_013817595.1 Pyrinomonadaceae bacterium
GGCGAGCAGCCGGGCTTGCGCACGATAACGACCTTTGCGCAGCCGACTTTCCTGAACCTGAGCAACGTGAGTTTGCCATTGACTCCGTCCGGCCTTCCGCTCTCGCCAATACCGTTGAACGAGCTCTCGCAAACCGTGAAAGGCTACGAGGACAATCTGCGCGTGCCTTACGTGCAGAACTGGAACGTCTCGCTGCAGCGCGAATTGTTCAAAAACGGCTTGTTCGAAGTACGCTACGTCGGCAACAAAGGCACGAAGCTGATTCGCGGCTTCAACATCAACGAGGCGAACATCTTCGAGAACGGCATTCTCACGGCGTTCCGGGCCGTCGCGGCGGGCGGCAGCCACCCGCTGTTTGAAAGCATGTTCAACGGCCTGAGGCTGGCCTCCACCCGCCCGGTGATCAATGGAACCACGGTCACCGCCGGAGCCGAGTTGCGCTTCAACTCCACCACGGGCGCTTTCTTCGCCAACAACAACGTGGGCGGCTTCGCCAGCTTCCTGGCCACGACCAACAGCTTCACCGGCGTCCGGGGTGGGCTGATCGCCCGGGCCGGCCTCCCGGCAAACTTCATCTTCGCCAATCCGCAGTTCTCCGGGGCGACCCTGACCGGCAACACGGCCAACTCGACCTATCATTCGATGCAACTCGATTTCAGCAAACGCTTCACGAACGGCTGGGTGTTGCAGAGCAACTACACCTGGAGCAAGGCGCTCGGCGAAGAGGAAGGCTCAGGGCAGGAGATGGCCGATAACTTTCTCACACTGCGCAACAAGCGGCTCGACAAAAGCCGGCTCGATTTCGACTTCAGGCACATCTGGCGCAGCAGCGGAACTTACGAGTTGCCGTTCGGCCCTGGCCGCAAATTCCTCAACGGCAAAAATGGCATTATCTCGCGTCTGGTCGAGCGATGGCAGATGGGCGCGATCTACATTCTCCAATCGGGACAGCCAATCGCGCTTACATCCGGGCGCAGCTCGTTCAATCAAAACACCGACAACGCCCCGACGCTGGTCGGCAGCTTGCCGCCGGGCACAGGCACGGTAACCAGGACGGCCAACGGCGTGGTCTATTTCAGCGGGTTTACGCAAGTCACCGATCCGGCTGTGGCCGGCATCACCACGCTGCAAGGGCTGCAGGCGCGCAGCACGTTGCGCGCGATTGTCGACGCCAACGGGAACCTCATCCTTGTCAATCCCACTCCCGGCACTATCGGCACGCTGGCCAGGAACTATCTGGAAGGCCCGGGTAATTACCGACTCGACATCAATCTCATCAAACGCATCCGCATCCGCGAAGAGATCAACTTCGAGCTGCGCGCGGATTTCATCAACGCCTTCAATCATCCGATTTTTGGCAACCCCGATACCAACATCAATTCCGCCAACTTCGGTCGCATCACGGCCCATCCGGCTAATGCCGGCAACCGCATCATCGTGGTCGGCGCGCGTATCAACTTCTGAAATAAAAAGGAGAAAAGGCAAGTAGCAACCGCAGTAGCTGAAGTAACAACCGCAGTTGCTGATCGTCATTCAGGAGGATGCAATAACGAAGAGAATCGTATCGTGGTGTTGGTTTAGGAGATCTCGATGTCTAGTCCGCCGACTCAAATGATGCGCGGCGAGTTGAAGAGTGAATCATCTTTTGTTTGCTGAGTTCTGGTGGCAGACCAGCTAGACTGGGGTTACGAATAACGTCGGTCTTTGCAGGACTTGTTGACTGGCGGACGATTAGATCAGGCACGACCGTCAACAGCTTCGGATACTCCTCGCCCGTGCCAGCGGCGAGGCGCCGCAACAAGGTCTCAGCCGCCAACGTGCCCATTCGCCTGAGGGGCTGTCTAACAGTCGTCAGCGGAGGGTTCTGGTAGGCAGCGCTATACACGTCATCAAAGCCGACGACAGAGATGTCCTCGGGAACCCCGTAACCCGCCTCGTTGAAGGCGCGAATCGCGCCGACGGCAGAAACGTCATTGAAGGTGAAGAGCGCCGTGAAGGGCTCGCGCGCGGCCAATAACTCTCGCGCGGCTACATAACCTAACTCCGGCGACGGAGAATTGCCCTCCAGTTGTGCCACCAGGCTCGGGCGTACTAATAGGTCTAGACAAAGAGCTGCTTCGCGGATCGCCTGCCACCGCACTTCGGTGTCGGAGCTAAAGACCTGGCCCTTTATGTAGGCTATTTGCTTGTGGCCCAGCTCGACGAGGTGCTCGAGGGCAACAGTGGCCGCCCTATTGTGATCGAGCGCAATGTTAGTTACCCCTTCCACGTCATCATGCCTGGAGACCGCGACGGTCGGAAGAGGCGGTCCGTCCTCGCAGGGCGTATCCACCGCGATGAGTCCTTCTACGCAGCGCTCGAAGAGCAGCTTTCGGTACTGCCGAAGTAGTTCGGGGTCATGCCTGTGGCTGGCAACAAGATAAAAGTATCCTGCTTCAAGTAGGTGATCTTCAATCCCGCTCAACACCATTGCTGAGTACCCTTCGCTCAGTTCCGGTACCAACACGCCGAGCGTGTAGCTGCGTTGGGCCCGCAGAGACCGCGCCAGGAAATTGGGCTGGTAGTTGAACTCCTTTGCCGCGGCAAAGATCCGCGCCTTTGTCTCCTGCGGGATTGAACTGGCCCGCGGGGAATCGTTGAGTACAAGCGAAAGCGAGGTAGGCGAAAGGTCCAGATGCGCGGCCAACTCCTTGAGGCTCACCGCAGAGCGCAATGCGCGTCCGTCGTGGCTATTACCGCCCGGGCTCCTCTTCTTTGGTAGCATAGCGCGCGAGTCTTACACATAATCAACTTCAAATCAATCGAACTTTGTGTGAACGGCCGATAACCGTTTGCCACCGCGTCGGCCGGGATTACTCCTCAACTGATTATTGAGTTACTGGATGATGGACTAGAGACATTCAACTCTCTCTTCTGGCACAAAGAGACTTGTTTTGGCGAAAAAAGTCCAATAAAGCCGTCAATAAAGTCCTTGACATCAATTTAGGTCAGTGCTATATGTCAGGCCGATAAACCGATTTAGTTAGCGAACTAACAGTGCTCCAGACCCTTCCGCTTCCGCGCCAGCGATGTATGAGGATGGGATGAACAGGACAGCCACCAATCTAAGGATTCGTGTAACCCTTAGCCACGCCAGACGAATCTTATCGTCGTCGCCACCGCCGATGGTCAAGCGCTAATCTGTAAGGAGGATTTAGTCATGCTCCGCACGTTTCTTCGGATGTTTACTCTCGCTTTTTTCGTTCTGGTAATGCTTGGGCTTGGAATCACGGCCAACGCGCAATTTCGGGCCAGCGTGCAAGGCACGGTAACGGACGTTGCAGGTGCCGTCGTCGCGGACGCAACTGTCACGCTCGCCAGTAAAGAGACCGGTCGCACGCAGCAGGTTCAAACAAGCGATGGAGGTTTTTACCGCTTTTCGAGTCTCGCCCCAGGCTTGTATTCGATTACGGTTGAAAAGGCTGATTTTAAGAAAAACGTAACAGACAACGTAAGAGTCGATGCGGAATCGACAAAAGGTGTAGACCTTTCGCTCGAAGCCGGCGTTATCAGTGAAGTGATCACGGTAGAGGCTGAGAATGAGGGCTTACAGACCGAGGATGCAACCATCGGGAAGACCATTTCGACTCAAGAGGTTCTGAGTCTTCCACAAGTGGGGCGAGATCCATATGAACTGCTGCGGCTGGCGCCGGGCATTTTCGGAAGCGGATCGAGAAACGGAGAGGGAAACTCGGTTTCCTTTCCAAACTCGCGCGGCCCGGGCGGTTCGAATAGCTCGATCTTTCAGACGGAAAACCAGCAGCCAATCTCCGCCAACGGGCAGCGGGTTACTTCCAATAACTACCAGATTGATGGAACAAGCGTCAACGCCCAAAGGTGGGGCGGAGCTGCGATAATTACGCCGTCACAGGAAGCCGTTAAGGAATTGCAGGTGTCTTCGAGCACCTACTCCGCCGAAGACGGACGAAACAGCGGTGCTCAGATCAAAGTTATTACCCAAAATGGCACCAATAATTGGCACGGCAGTGTTTTTTACAAATATAACGACCCTTCATTGAATGCCTTTAACAAATTTCCGCAATTTATCGGAACTCGCAATACCAATCGTGGTCCGGAGCGGGTTGAAAGAAAATTCAAAGGCTTCGGAGGTAGCGTCGGCGGCCCTATCTACTTGCCGCGCTTTGGCGAAGGTGGCCCAGCCTACTCGAGTGGCAAAGATAAATTGTTTTTCTTTTTTGCCTACGAGGGAACGAGAGACAATACCAATAATCCTAATATTTCGTGGACCGAAACCGCCGATTACCGGCAACGGGTGATTGCTGCCCGTCCAGGGACTGTAACTGCGCAGATTTTGTCGGCACCTGGTGGCGAACCGCGGGTGTTGGAGGTATTGACGCCGACGTTCAATGCGGCCGCGAATAGATTTGTATGTGGCAGCAACCAGTTATTTATTCCGGCCCAAGCTGTTTCCGGCGGAATTGATTTTGGCTCAATAGCGAGTTCGTACGGTCAGTACGTGGGTCCTGATGCGGGCGCCGGATTTGACGGATTTCCGGATTTGCAGTGTGCGAGGATCGACAATACGGTGAATGTGAAAAATGAACAATATTTCGCGCGCATCGATTTCAACGCCACCAAAAAGGACAAGTTAGCATTCACCTCCTTCTTTACTCCTTCCATCCGGACGGGTGTCGATGGAGGCGCGCAAAGCCGCCCTCAATCTGATTTTTCATCGGATCGCTTCAATTTCGCGATCGGGGCTATTTACATCAGAACCTTTTCGCCGACGGCGATCAACGAGGCCCGGTTCAATTACAGCGGTTGGGGTTTTAATGAAATAGAATCGAATTCCGAATCTAACTTCGGTCTTCCGAGAGTTGAGATCGAAGCCATCTGGGGGGATCGCTTGCGCTGGGGCATAGGGCCATCATCAATATTTGATGAGAAATCGCTTGATTTTCGCGACATCTTTACAAAGATTACCGGAAACCATGTGTTGAAGTTCGGCGGCGCATTCAGGCGGGACCTAAATAAAAGCGCGCAAGTCAATATTGCCAGGCCGTCTTATTCGTTTTTGAGGTCCTGGAATTTCGCCAACGGCGCTCCTATATTCGAATTTTTGGGTGCCGACGCAAACGGAAACCCGACGCCGAATAACACGACATATCAC
>JACDCK010000024.1 GCA_013817595.1 Pyrinomonadaceae bacterium
TGGAGACACCATGGTCCTCCCCGGAAGGAATACTGGGCCACTGATTGCCTAAAGGGAATCGAAAAGGGTGGGTGATCACCCGTAGGTTTTTATCTATCCGCCCGCAGGCGGATTTAGTTCAACAAGTCATTCCAGCCGACGCCTCGATAGCATTCCTTTCATCGTTGTCTTCTCCGGTTTGCTTGAATGCTTTTCGCTCGGCGCGGCTGAATTCCAGCGTTAGACGACCCGAGAATCGTGAGTGCTCAGCTCAACATCGTTGCGGAGGACTCGCATGACACGGGCCGATGCGACTGCTGTGGCTGCTCCAGCAGAGCAGTGTCTGGCTGGATAGAGGAACAGGATGTTGATGGCAGGGGCGCTGCTCGTCACCCCCTCGACGACGCCTGCCGAGGCCACCGACGGCGGCGTGCCCGGCAGGGCGGAAGCAAATGCCTACTGTCATTTACGTAAGGAGATAAAGTTATGAAAGGTATCACTCTGTTCATTTTGATGACGGCTGCATCGGTTTTCTTTGCCGCGTGCGGCGCCCCGGCAACAAACAACGCAAACAGCAATGCCAATACGACCAGGCCGACAGCGGCTGCACCTACGGCAGACGCATTGCTCGCCTTGGATAAACAAGCTAACGAGGCTTACATCAAGGGCGACAGCAAATTCTTTGAGGGCTTTCTCAGCGACAAGTTCGTGATGCTCGAGGGTGGAGCTCGCCTGAGCAAGGCTGACGCCGTCAAGATGATCGGTGGCGTCAAATGTGAAGTCAAAGAGGGCTGGGCGTTGACCGAGCCCCAAATGGCAAAGATCGACAACGACACTTATGCGCTCAGTTACAAGACCAATATGGAAGGCAGCTGCACAGCGGACGGCAAAACCGAAAAATTACCGAGCCCGGCCCGCGCGGCGACCGTTTGGGTTCGCAATGGTGACAAATGGCAGGCTGTTTTCCACGGCGAGAATTTGATCATCGATCCGAAGAATCTGTCTAAGGCCCCGGCCGCACCGCCTGCCAAACCTGCCGATAAGAAGGATGACAAGGCAGCGACTGACGCCAAACCGGCCAAACCGGCAGCCGACCCGATCACGGACGCTCTGATGGCGGCCGAAAAAGCCGTATGGGAAGCCTGGAAGGCACATGACGCCAAGAAGCTCGAAGACCTGACGACCAGAGATATGTCGTTTGTCAATATATTTGGCGATTATTTCGCAACCAAGGCCGACGCGATAAAGGACTGGACCTCGGGAAGATGCTATGTCAAAAGTGTAACCCTAACGGATGGTGTCGGCACTTCGCTCTCGCCGACCATAGGCATCCTGACATCTAAGGGCACGGTCGACGGCACGTGCAACGGCCAGAAGCCCGGGCCGGTTTACGCAACCAGCGTCTATGTAAAAGATGGCGACGCATGGAAATGGGCGTTCGGCTTCAATTCCTTTTGACGGCAGTTGTACTGGCTACGTGCTCGCCGGGTCGTCTAACGTATTAAGAATTAGTGTGGGGCGGTGAATGGAGGCGAGCGGCGGGAGGGTCAACGAGCCGCCACACAATTCTGTGTTGAACTAAGCCGGGTCAGAGGCTACTTGGAGTTTGAATAGTGAACTGAAGGGAGCGAGGGGAGCGGTAAAGTGAGGCCACGAAGAAAAAGAGCGTTTAGGCAAGAGATGCGGAGCCCTAAGGTAGCGGAAGCCAGCCAGTGAAGGCTGGTTTTTTTGTGGACGCAGACAGAGTGCGGCAGAGACGAGCGGAGTTCGCCAGTGACGGGGCTAAATAGAAAGACTACAAGACGCAGGAGCGGGAGTTTCATGGGGCACGACCTCTGGGAGCGAGCGGGCCAAGCCAGGTGAGAGGCCCGCGGCAATGGGGACAAGTTAGCCCTGGCCGGGGCGCAGAGGTTTTTGGAGCCTCACAGTTTTCAGGCTTTAGATTGGCGGCAGTGGAGGGTGAGAGCAATTGTCTGGCTTTGTGTAGCAGATGACGATTACTGGGACTGAGCAACCCGAAGTAACGGACTTTGCAGAAGCGCGGCGGGAGGACGTGTTGGAGGAAGCGGCGGATGAACTCTTCAGCGGGGAGCGTGACAGTCTTGATTTGTTTGGTGGTGGATTCCTTGTACTGGAAAGTAACGTTACCGTGCTCGTCGAGTTGGCGGAGGCGGCGATTGCTGAGGGCCACGCGAAAGATGTAAGGAGCGAGATACTTGAAAGCGGCAGCGCCATTGCCAACCGGCTCACAGTCAACCACCCACTTCTTTTTCCAGACGCGCTGGTCCACTGACGCGAAGAGGCCGCACTTTTTCAATTCATCACGCAGCTTGGCGCGGAAGATGATAGCGAGCGGCTTCTCGTGGACCAGAAAGTCTTCGCCTGAAGGACGCCAGTGTCCATCATCACTGAGGCCGCCGCCAGTGACGATGTAATGAATGTGCGGATGATAGCGCAGGTCGCGGGTCCAGGTCTGCAGCACGCCGACCAGGCCGAGGCGAGCGCCGACGAAGCGCGGGTCGAGGGCCAGTTTCAGCAAGGCTTGTGAAGAGGAGCGAAAGAGCAAGTTGTAGATCGTCCTTTGATTACGGCGAGCGAGGGCGCGCAACTCTGCCGGCAGGGTGAAGGTGACCAGGAAATAAGCTGTGGGCAACAACAGATTCTGTTGCTGGTCCAACCATTCATTGGCCTGTTCGTTGCCGCACTTGGGACAGTGACGGTTCTTGCAGGAGTGATAGCTGTAACGCTGCTCATTGCACGGCTCACAGAGATAGACCTGACCGCCAAGTACTGCGGTGCGGCATTGTTCGATGTCCTGCATGGCTCGCAGGTGAGAAGGCAGCATCCGGTCGCCAAACTTCTCTCGATAGGCGGGGCCATGCAGCCGAAAGATGTCGGCCACTTCCAGCATCAGCGGCTCCTAATCAGAGGCGGGGTCCCCGCGCGGGCAGCCCGCGTGGGGTGCTAGAGGTCGCTCATGAGCTGGTTGATGGTCACAGCGCCGAGTTGTTCGGCTTTCACAGTGAGGTGCGTGTAGACGCTGGTGGTGGCTGGCGAGCTATGGCCCAGCCACTCCTGAATCAGTCGCAGGTTGACGCCGGCTTCCAGCAGATGGGTGGCCCACGAATGCCGCAACGTGTGCACCGAGGCGCGTTTGTTGAGACGGCTTTCTTTGAGAGCGGCATGAAAAGCGTCCTGCACGCTGCTCCTGGACATCGGCTCGGTGGCCTGCGCCAAGTCAACATGGTCACGGCCCTCGGCGGGAAAGAGCAGCAGTGGATTGCGATGCGTAACCCAGTACTGGCGCAGCAACTGCAGCGTTCGTTCCGGCAAGGGGACATAACGATCTTTGGCGCCCTTGCCGTGACGGACATGAATCATCTGCCGCGCGCTATCGATGTCAGCGACTTGTAGATGCGTGCCTTCCTGCAAGCGCAGGCCGCACGCATAGATAGTCGTCAGACAAACTCTATAACGCGGTAGTCTGATGTGACTGAGAAGCTGACGCACCTCTTCACGGCTGAGGATAACGGGCAGCTTCTTCTCCGGGGCCGGACGCACGATGCCGAAGATGGCCCAGTTACGGTTGAGCGTTTGCTCGTAGAAGAACCTGATGCCGCAGATGGCAACGGTCATGGTGTTGCGTGAGTAATGCTTGACGTTTTTGAGGTAGAGAAAGTACTGCCGCAGTTCCGCTTCGCTGATCTGGTCAGGAGACTTATGATAATGTGCGGCTAGTTGGCGTACGGCTCTGGTGTACGCCTCCTGAGTTCGCTCCGAGAGGCCTCGGAGTTGCAGACACTCGATCATTCTCTTTCGCAGTTCAGTCATGGTTACACCTCCAAAGAAAGTTGAGCGGCCCAGTTTCCTGCTAAGAATCTCTGGACCGTTTGATAGAAGTGTAGTCGGAAAGGACTTGCGATTGAGAATGATCGGGTACTAAGAGGAATGCTTTAGCTGCGCGCAGCGCTTAGTTCAACAAGCTGTTGCACCTGACGCCTCTGTAGCATGGCTTTCAGCAAACCTCCTTCGCCGCCGCTCGGATGGCTTTTGCTCGGCGCAGGTGAACAGCAGCGTTGAACAAAACCGACTAATCCCATTCTTTACCAACAGGAGGTGATTTGTGTATTGCCGAACCGTGACACGCCAGTCGTTGAAAGTGGCGCTGATGTCGGGGCTGCTTCTCGCCGGCGCGTTGGCCGGGGCGCCAGTGTCCGCGCAGGAGCCGCCCCTAACGCGGACTGCGAAGGATTCCCAACTCAAGTGGGGGCCCTGCCCCCCGTTCCTGCCGAAGGGGTGCGAGATTTCGGTTCTTCATGGTGATCCAGCCCAAAATAACGCCGACATCTTTCTCAAAGTGCCCGCCAATTCCATTCTTCCGCGCCACTGGCATACATCGGCAGAGCGCATGGTGTTGGTATCGGGAGAGCTTCACGTTACCTATGATGGGCACAAGACCGCGGTACTCAAGCCTGGCACCTATGCGTACGGCCCTGCCAAGCTGCCACACAAAGCGGAATGCAAGAAGGCTGGCGCCTGCGTCCTGTTCATCGCATTTGAGTCACCGGTGGACGCAGTGCCGAGTGAAGGCGCATCGAAGAAATGACATTGCTGCCCAACCCGGCGCTGCAGCGGACGCCATGAAGCGGCGCCGCTGAGCTTCACGTTAGGCAGCCTCAGACACACCGAGTACGCTCACGAGATAAAGCACATTAGTGGTCTCGGCTTACCAGTTTTCGGACCCGAGAGAAGGCTGAGATGAAAGGCAGATTGAAACGACCACCGAGCCTAACCGAACGGGCCATCACAGGCTTTCGTAATTACTTCGGCTTCGAAGAACGACCCGTCTGGATCAGGATGTCCCACCGCGAGGAGACAGAGGGGATCATGATGCTCGGTGATCCTGGTACCGGCAAAAGCCAGACGATTCATCACTTCCTATTGCAGATCGCGGCCCGCCGGCCAGCTGAAGCGGTAGTCATCTATGACCCAGCCTGTGAGTTCCTCAAGCGCCACTACGACCGACTGCGCGGGGATGTGATTCTCAATCCTCTAGATCAGAGATCGCCTTACTGGTCGCCCTCGCTGGAGGTCCGCGTCGTCACCGATAAGAAGCTTGTCACAGAAAGTTTCTTACCGGGTAAATCCGAACTGAGTCAGGCTTCGACTTCCGGATTCTTCCTCAAAGCAGCGCGGGCCATCCTCGGCCGGATGCTGGAATTCAAGCCCACTCCTCAGGAGCTGGTCAGTTGGCTCAGCATCGCCGACTCCATCGACATGATCGTTGCCGACACGGGAAACCGGCGCCGAAGGGGGGAGAAGCCAAAGAATCGAATCAACCACTCAGGTGCGAAAGAGAAGGACCAAGAGCCAGCCGCGGAGAGGCAAACGCGACCAACCAAAGTTTGAGTATGCAATCCCTGAGAAGGAGAAGCTGCTCACCGAACGGCTCGCCTTGCGACAGGAGGAGTCGCGGACAGAAGCCGCTGTCTACCACGTGGCGACCGAGCAGGAAGTGCCTGCCACGATCGAAAGGGAAACCGCCACACTGGAGCTCGGGATGGTTGATCCAGAGTTGGAAGCGAACATGACCGATCCATCTTAGGGATAGGCAACTTCTGCCAGCTGGAAATCTCGGTCGGCCAGATTGGTTCCGCAGGACACCAGGAGCGAAGCTATGATGACCTTGAGTAAGCCGCTCAGCGCCGGACAAGCTAAGAAATATTACGACGCGGAATACACCAACGCGCGGGAGAGTTACTACACCGAAGATGAGAGTATCGGCGGCGAGTGGTTCGGCAAGCTGGCGAAAGAATGGGGACTCGAAGGGGCAGTCGATAAGGAGGCTTTCGCGCGACTGACCGAAGGGCAGGACCCGCGCACGGGCGAGCAGCTCATCCGCCATGTCAGCGTCAAAGAGTACGAGAACCAGTACGGCGAAAAGGTTAAGAACAGCGAACATCGGGCCGGCTACGATGCGACCTTTTCTGCGCCGAAGAGTGTCTCCCTCGCGGCACTCGTCGGCAATGACGACCGAATAAGGGAAGCTCACCGCAACGCCGTCAAGACAGCGATGAGCGAGTTAGAGAACTACGTCCAGGCACGAATGGGCGGCAAGACCCCAGCGCAAACTAGCGCGAAACTCGTCGCCGCATTGTTCGAGCACGATTCCGCGCGACCCGACAAAGCGACCGGCTATGCCGCGCCGCAACTACACACTCACGCCGTCATCTTCAATCTCACTCGACTAGACAACGGTCAAGTCAAACCGCTTCAACCCATTGAATTGTATCGCAGTCAGAAGTACGCGACGGCGATCTATCGCGCGGTGTTGAGCGAGCAGCTCCAGAAGCTTGGATATGAAGTCGAGGTCGATCCGCGCACCGGTGCGCCGGAGATCAAAGGGTTCAGTCAGGAGTACCTGGTAATCAGCAGTCCTCGCCGCAAACAGATCGAACGACAGGCCGGCGAGATAAAAGGACGGTACGCGGAGCAAGGAATCACCGTCAAAGACGAAGCGGGCCTAAACCAAGCCGCGGCTAAGCTAGACCGAAAGAACAAGCGCTACAACCGAACCGAGATGCGCGCGCGTCACCAGGAGATGGACGTCAGGTTTGAACACCAGGCAGTGCGGGCTGTCGACCAGGCGCGGGAGCGCGGGCCGCTCCCGCTGAATGAGCAAGAGGCCAAAAAGCGGGCACAAGCGGCAGTGACATTTGCTCGGCAGAACGCAGGCGCTCGCGAAGCTGTGGTCGATAAGCGACAGGTGATGGTCGACGCACTACGCCGCAACGTGACCTTCACAACTCATAGCGCCGTGGTCCACGAGTTGAACCAAAGGGTTGAGAACGGAGAGTTCATCCGCATCCAACGCTTCGACAAATTTGAGGAGTTAACAACGTCCCAGATGCTCGCACTTGAGCGCAGCAACATCCATCAGATGCTTGCGGGACGCAACACGCAAGAGCCGATGATGGAGCCAAAACAGGCCAGCCGGCTGATTAAGGAGATCTTTGAGCGCAAAGGCAGAGCCTCCCAGTTCGGTCAGTACAAAGCCGTGGGCACGATCCTCGTAAGCCGTGATCGCGTTGTAGGCTTAGAGGGTCTCGCGGGCTCAGGAAAGACGACCGCTTTGGCGATTTTGCGCGAAGCAGCGGAGCGTCAGGGTTTTGTGGTCCAGGGGTTGGCGCCAACCGGAAGAGCGGCCGATAAGCTGGCTGAAAGTGGCATCAAGACCACGACATTGCAGGGATTCCTAAGGGAACCGCAATTGGAGCCAGATGCGACCCTCCGTGCTAATCGACGGATGTATGTTTTGGACGAGTCGTCTCTATCAGATACCAGGAATCTCCACCTCTTCCTACAAAAGGCTGGCCCGCAATCTCGCATCCTCCTGGTTGGCGATCCCGCTCAGCACCAGGCGGTGGAAGCCGGCGCTCCCTTCGAGCAATTGATCAAAGCCGGCATCCGCTCCGCGAGTCTCGATAAGATCCTGAGGCAAAGGACGAACCTCAAACGGCCAGTTGAACTCCTTTCCCAAAGAGAAGTACTCGCTGCCGTTACCATGCTCGAAAGCCAGGGAAGAATCACTGAGATCAAGGATGATCTAGAGCGGTTGAGCGCCATCGCCAGCGACTATGTAAATAACCCGAAGGGAACATTGATCATCTCTCCCGCCAACAGCGAGCGCGTAGCCATCAACACAGTAATTCATCGCCAGCTTCAAGAACGCGGCGTCGTAAGCGCTGATGATCACAAACTGACCATCCTCGTTAATCGCCAGGACATGACCGGACCAGAGCGCACCTTTGCCCTTGCGTACGTACCGAACGAAGACATCATTCGCTACAACACCACCAGTAACCTCTACGGCGTCAGGCCCGGCGACTATGGAAGAGTCCTAGCGAACAATCACAAAGAGAACACCATTACCGTCCGACTCGAGAGTGGCCGCGAAATCACTTACAACCCGGAACGACTTTCCGGCGTGAGCGTCTACCGGGAGGCTGAGCGCGACTTTGCAGCTGGTGACCGCATTCAGTTCCGCGCTCCCTTCGCTGAGGCCAGAGTCAAGAACAGTGAGTTGGGAACGATCAAAGAGATTGCGGATGGCAGAATGATAGTTAGGTTGGACAAAAAGCGAGACGTGACTGTCAGCTTGGACCACTTTCGCCACCTCGACCACGGCTATGCCGTAACCAGCCACTCCTCCCAGGGGCAAACCGTTAATCGCGTGCTGGTCAACGCCGAGACCACAGAAACTGACTTGCTCTTGAATCAACGCATGGCTTACGTCGCCATCTCACGCGCCCGCTTTGAGGCTCGCATCTACACCGACTCATTGAAGGACCTCGGACCAGCATTCAATCGCGAAAAGAACAAGGAGATCGCACTCGACGCCTTGAACGAAGCCCAGGCTGCTACTCTCAGTGGTCCGGCAAACAAACTGTTTGCCACTGCCCAGGTGGAGGAACGGGAAGTGCGCACAAATTCAAATCCCAACCCTCAATGGCTAGCAGTGAATGCGGTTGACCCGTGTCCCGTCTGTCAGAAAGCCAGCAATTGTGCAGTGAGCCGTGACGGCGCAACTGCCTATTGCCGGCGCGTCCAGTCCGAGCGCCAGGGACGTGACGGCGGCTGGCTCCATAACCTGGACAAGGCACAGCGCAGGGAGCTGATCACTTCGGATTTACAACCATCAGGGCTCGCTACACCATTTACAACTCCAGAGATGGACCCAACCCGTGCCACTCCTTTCTCAGAACGAATGCGCCAGTTGAATGATCGGCTTGTCTTGGGCCAGAAACTGGCCGCCAATCTGAGCGAGCAATTCGAGGCAGAGCGACTCGAACAGGCGCTTGACGGGCGCGATGTTCGCCGCTACCTGGTCATGGACCCGCCTACTAGCATTCGGCGCAAGATGAGCATTCTCGATGTTCAGCAACGTGCTACGCGCGTCGCTGGCCGAGTTGCTGATGAACAGGTTTCAGCCTCTGACGGCGGCCTAGCCAACATGCACACGTGGAAAGCAGCTGCGAGATTCAGAATACGCTCGGCAGATCGAGCGGCATGGTTCCACCATCACTGAGATTCTCGACGCGCATGCCGCTGAGGTGCGGAAGTTAACCTTGTCCTTGCGCAATGCTCACCAGACAAACCTTCGCATAACGCCCGCTGCGCAGGCCATCGAGGCTTCCTCTCAGGTTGCAGGCAACCAATTACCCACTCCGATCATTCCTCATGAGAAACTGAATGAGCTTCAGGTCAAGGGTATCCGCAACCGGGATGTCGATGCCTTTGAGCAGTTAGAGCAGATAAGGCGCGAAATGCCACACGAGTTAGGCGGACCAGAGCGCGATACGTTCTCCTTCGCCAGGCTGAAAGGTCAAACCATTGTGGCCCAATCCAATGTAGCCATTGGCGAGAAGCGCGTTGAGGATTTCGAGAAGTCCCGGCACTTCGCCAAGTTCGAGATCGACGGTGAGCAATGGTCGCTTGTCAGAGTTGACCGCCAACAGCGGCTCGCTGATCGTGAGATCGAATTCCATCGAGGAACGATCTCCGCCTACCGCAAACGGCTGTACGCGGGACTACAAAACCCGATCAAACTCTACGACATCGGGGAATACAAGGAGCGCGCGGCCACAGCCAAAGAGAGCATCGCGAGCGCCCGAGAGGACATCAGAAACCTCCAACGATCCGCGCTGAAGTAACGCGCCTCATCGAAGAGAATCGCGCAGAGCTGAAAGAGAACATGCGCGACGAAAGGCAGCTCGCGCGGACGCTCGACCGCGCCGGCGAACAGGAAACCGGATTGCGTCTCGCACGCGGGCAGGACTTACCCTGTGCGGAGTTCAACGGATCGGAACTTAAGCGACTTGAAGAAAACGCTATCACTCTACGTGACCCCCAAATGCTCCAGATAGCGCAGCGCGAGATCGAATCACACTATGGCCAGACACTGAACGGAAGCGAGAAACTAGTGGCACGCGCTGCCGGTCGCGCTGAGGCCGCTGACGTTTTATTGCAAGATCTCACTGAGCGCATACAGAAATTCGCCGAAAACCGCGAGTTCTTCCCTGTGCTCTTCAAGGGAGCGGACGGCCACGAGAAGACTGCTTCTTTTCACGATTTGCAGCCCCGGACTCTTACGGACAAAGTCTTCAGCTGTTTCTCGGCCAAAGACCGTCTGGAAATCAAAGCCGTCAACGAGGCTCTGGATCAACATTATGCTGATCTTCTCTCAGACCGAGATTCGCTGGAAAGCCTTATGTCTAGCGCACGGGAGATCGCAAAGAACTACGAGCAAAAACTACTATCGGCGGATCAATACATGCGAGGCAGTCTAGACCAGCGCATGTTACAGCCGCAGTTCACTGCCAGAGAGATCTCCCAAGTGGAAAACTTCGCGGTCCAGCAAACCGAGGCGGGTGTCCGAGCGCAGTTTGAGAACATTGCGCGTTCAGCCCTCGCCAATGGCCGGGTCGGCGACTTCACCGAGTTATTACCGAACGCAGTGCAGGGAAATCATCCTCAATTGCAAGGTTTTGATCCGGCACAGCCTCAATCCACTAGAGATGACTATCTGGAAGCAGCCAGGAATACGCTCGACAAGGTAGCGGCTAAACCCGGCGCAGAGTATGGAACGTTGAATGAGGCGGCTGCGGCAGCCGAAACCGAAGCGGGCTCAGAGGCGTGGGCGGCGTTGTTGTAGCGTGGGTTCCAAGCGCCGAATGCTTTTTGAGTGACAACGAAGAAGCGCCCACCTCGCATAGATTGCTTTTTGCGGGTGTGCGCAAGAAGGGAGGACTATTCAATGAACCTCAATAACGTGCGCAATTGTCTCGACAGACGATTTCAACTCGATGGCGATGTCTACACCTGGAAATCCACGGTCGGGAAGTTCGCCGTAACGGTGGTGCTGTGGCGGATAAACGCCGAAACGAATTGCGTGCGCGTCGCGGTGTCCGATTGTTTGACCGATCTCGAAGTTGACCAATGGACCCACTCGGTGCGCTGCACGGATAACTGGCGCGAGCGCTTGCAGGAGCCAGTTGGCAAAGCGATGATTCGAGCGCAACACAGGCCCATTTGCTCTAGTTGCACTCAGCCCGGAGGGGATCTGGTCCCCATGCTCGTGAGAACTTCAGCAAAGCATAAGAGTCAGTTTTTCGGCTGCGCCAACTACCGCAAGACGGACTGTCGGCACACGGTAAGTATTGACCACGCATTCGAAGACACGGCCGAAGCATAACGAGGGCTTCCGAAGCTATCTTGGCAAGGTCAGCTACCATGTAGGCTCGAACCTCCGACCTGCTGATTAAGAGTGCGTTCACGAGCACTCCAGCTGGTTATGGCTCATATGATTTACTAACATTTGTTACGGGTTTCAGCCGCTGGCGAGTCTATTGGTTACCGCGTATTAGGTCCAGTTTGTCTGTAGTCTTGTCACAAGTTTGCCACAAGCTATTGGATGAGGAGCGGGCGAACTTTGCCTTACACATTCAGCAAGGCGCCAACCGAATTCCTTGCGCAGAGCTCGCAGGTTGGCTAGCACACTCTGTTGAAAAGCTACCAATCAACCTTGACCCTGACTGAAACTTCCGAAAGAATGCTCTGCGTTGAGTCTACCCCCAATGATTCAACCCCAGACTCCCCGCTTGAATAGGGTCGAGAGCCTTTTGGCAGCTGCCCACTGAGAGGCATACCGCGGGTATCGCGAAGGAGAGAACCCGTGTGCGTGATCGACTCGCAAAAGGGTCGACTTTTCATATTCGGCTTCGCAGTCCAAGATTTAGGAACGGCAATTGTCGGTTACTGGTACGGGGCTCAGTACCCACACTCTGGTACACTCAGCCGAACTCATCTACAATAACCCAGTCACGTCATTACCAATACTTGCTCAGAGAACAAAGCTAATCTTTTCATCCCGCACTAACAAGATGGCCATTGCTGCTGGCACACTTCTCGGACGTTATGAGATCCGCTCCCAGATTGGCGTGGGCGGTATGGGCGAGGTCTATCTCGCTAAAGATACCAAGCTCGAACGAACTGTCGCTCTAAAAATATTGCCCGCTGAGTTGGCCACCGACCAGGATCGGATGCGCCGCTTTGTCCAGGAAGCCAAAGCCGCAGCCGCTCTTAATCATCCGAACATCGCACACATTTACGATATTGGCGAGGCGGAGGGGACGAACTTCATGACGATGGAGTTCATTGATGGTGACACACTGCGCGAAAAGATCCATCGCGACAAAGCAGAGCTGAGGAAGTTACTCGAATATCTAACGCAGGTAGCCCGTGCTCTGGCAAAAGCCCACGCGGCGGGGATTGTGCACAGAGACCTTAAGCCGGACAACATCATGATTACGGGCGATGGATTTGCAAAGGTACTTGACTTCGGTCTGGCGAAACTCATTGAGCCTCAGCAGCAATCAAGCTCCGGGGGCGACACAATAAGTGATACTCCCACATTGCTGATTTCCGCGCCGCAGCACTCTACTCCGGGCATGGTTTTGGGCACGATCGGCTACATGTCGCCAGAACAGGCACAGGGAAAGGTAAAAAAAATAGATCACAGGTCAGACATTTTCTCTTTCGGGTGTCTATTGTATGAAGCGGCGACTATGCACAGGCCTTTCGAAGCTGATTCCGCCATCGACACGCTTCATAAGATTGTCTATGAGCCCGCGCCTCCGATCAGAGATTTCAATCCGGTGGCCCCGCCGAGTTTACAACGTATTGTCCGCCGATGTCTGGCGAAAGACCCGGAGCAGCGCTTTCAGAATATCAGGGATGTTGTTCTGGAGTTGGAGGACCTCCTTCACGAGGTGGATAGTGGGTTGGGCGCAAATCATCATGTATCGTCGGCTCACGATCGTTGGACAGTTAGCACCGAAGGCGCATCAACTGCGACTGCCCACGGTGGCGCTTCTCAGCCAAATCAGAGACAGACTAAAACCACTCTGGAACCTCATTCCGGAGGCATTGCCAGAGATACTGAAGCACTACGCGTGGCACTGTTCCATAAGCGCAACGAGCAATCAGACGAGCGTGTTGTGGGACTCCTCCGCGAAGAACTGACGAACCATGGTCACAAGGTCTTCACCGACCATCATCTGGGCATTGGCGTTGAATGGGCAAGGGAGATTGAGCAAAAGATACGGACATCGGACGTGGTCGTTCCGCTTCTCTCGGCTGCGTCAGCGATGAGCGAGATGCTCGCTTACGAGGTAGAGCTCGCACACGAAGCACAGCAGCGGCAAGGCAAGCCTCGAATCCTGCCTGTTCGCATCAACTTCGAAGGCGCGCTCCCTGAGTCTTTAGCCGGTATCCTCAGCCCCTTTCGGAATTATGTGTGGAACGGCCCACAGGATGATAGTGCGCTCGTAACAGGACTGCTCAATTCGCTGCAGACCCCGCGGGCTCCCGAAGTAGTGGATGCGCAGGAGATTAAGCAGACGAGTGGTGCCGTGCCGCTCGATTCCAACTTTTATATCGTGCGTGACACGGATGAGGATTTCCTACAAGCAATCAAGCGGCGCGACAGCATCGTTCTGGTCAAAGGAGCGCGCCAAATGGGCAAGACCTCGCTACTCGCTCGAGGTCTTCAACAGGCCCGCGTGGCGGGTGCTGCAGTCGTTCTCACTGATTTTCAGAAGCTTAACGCCGCGCATCTCGAATCAATCGACAACTTCTTTCTGGCGTTATCCGAGATGATCTACGATCAGCTCAATGTTGACACAGAGCCTGAAGACACCTGGAGTCCGCGGCGCGGCCCGAGCATTAACTTTGAGCGCTACATCCGGCGTGTAGTGCTGAAGCAGATCGGCGGTCCCCTGGTGTGGGCCATGGATGAGGTCGACCGGCTTCTGACGTGTCAGTTCGGGAGTGAGGTCTTCGGCCTGTTTCGCTCGTGGCATAATGAGCGCTCGCTTGACCCGGCCTCACCCTGGGAGTATTTGACGCTAGCCATCGTCTACGCGACCGAGCCGCACCTTTTCATCACCGATCCCAACCAGTCACCATTTAACGTAGGCACCAAGCTCGAACTTAGGGATTTCACGGTTGAGCAAGTGGCTGAGCTGAACGATCGATATGGCTCACCGCTCAAAGACCAGACGGAAGTGTCGCGCTACTGCCGCCTCGTTGGTGGCCATCCTTACCTTGTACATAGCGGCATCTTCGAGATAAAGAAACGCGGCTTGAGCCTGTCGGTTTTCGAAGCCCTGGCCGATCAGGATGAGGGCCCATTCGGCGACCACCTTCGGCGCATTCTTGTTCTCCTCGCGCGCGACCCCGCTCTCACCGAAGTCATGCGCGAGGTCTTGCGCGGCAACGGCTGTCCGACTACCGATAGCTTTTACCGGTTACACAGTACCGGCCTGGTGTCGGGCCATTCCGCGCGCGAAGCGAAGCTGCGCTGCCCGCTTTATGCGAATTATCTTCAACGCCATCTCTCATAGAGAAGGGAACTGCGGGCACCGCGACGCACATGAACTCTCAATAACAGGCCTCGACTCGCCGTTGTTGTTAAGCATACCGCCATGAGCGTCAGTCAAACGAGCTTCTACGTCACCGGCGGCACGCTCCGTCGCAATGCTCTATCGTATGTTTCGCGGCGCGCCGATACAGACCTTTACGAAGGTTTATCACGAGGTGAATTTTGCTACGTATTGACCTCACGGCAGAGGGGCAAGTCGTCCCTCATGGTACGAACCGCGGTGCGGCTGCGCGAAGATGGCGGAGCGGTGGCCGTATTAGACCTGACTGCAATTGGGCAGAACCTTACTGCCGAGTATTGGTACGCCGGATTGCTCGGTCGCATCGGGGAGCAGCTCTACATCGAAGATGAGCTGGAAGACTTCTGGCTTGCTCACGAACGTTTAGGGCCATTGCAGCGATGGATGCTGGCTATCAGAGAGGTGGCGTTGAAAAAGTTCGGTGGGCCCATTGTGATTTTTATTGATGAAATAGATGCGGTTCGTAGTTTACCCTTCTCCACCGACGAATTCTTTGCGGGCATACGCGAGTTCTACAACCGCCGCACGGAGGATCTGGAACTTGAACGCCTCGCCTTTTGTCTACTGGGGGTCGCCACTCCTTCTGACTTAGTACGGGACACGCGCACCACACCTTTCAATGTAGGCCAACGCATTGAATTAACTGATTTTACCGAACAGGAAGCCGAGCCGTTGGCCGCCGGACTCGGCAGATCCGAAAAGCTTAACGCTACTCTACTCAGCCGGATTATCTATTGGACGGGCGGACATCCTTATCTGACTCAGCGACTCTGTCAGGCCGTCGCTCAGGATGCAAGCGTCAATAGCCCGCGCGCCGTTGATCGCGAATGCGAAGCATTGTTCCTTTCCTCGCGCGCGCGCGAGAGTGATGACAATCTCTTGTTCGTGCAGGAGCGTTTACTACGCTCTGAAGTGGACAGAGCCGCTCTTCTCGACCTCTACGCTCAAGTGCGAGGGCACAAGCGCGTGAGAGACGATGAGTTTAATCCGACTGTCAGCATTCTCCGCCTCTCCGGGATTACCCGCATAGTGAGAGGTTATCTTCAGGTACGCAACCGCATCTACTATCGCGTCTTTGACCGCGACTGGATAACGGCCAACATGCCTGACGCCGAACTCCGGCGACAGCGTGTCGCTTACCGGCGCGGGTTGGTGCGAGCAGCATCTGTGGGAGCCGTAATTCTGATGATGATGGCGGGACTCGCTTTCAGTGCCTATAGACAAAAAAGAATCGCTGACCAGAATAGAGAGTTTGCCGAACAAGAACGGGTCCGCGCCGACCAAAATGCAAAACGGCTCGCCAGCACATTAGGCGAGCGCGAAATGGCGTTAGGGGAAGCCAAAACTCAACGGGAGATTGCTGAAAAGCAGCGCGAGCGGGCGGAGGAACAGCGCCAAGAGGCGTACAAACAGAAGCAGATTGCGGAAGCCGCGACGGCGCGCGCTCTGGCCGCCCAACAAGGGGCCGAGAAACAGCGCCAAATTGCCAGCGACCGGGCTGTCGAGGCCGAACAACAACGTGAGCGCGCGGAAGGTCAGACCAAGCTGGCCACATCGACACTGTTCAACGTTATACGCTTTCTCGTCGGGTCAGGTGAGAAACAACGGGCGGTAGAATATCTCAAACAGTTGTCCCAGGT
>JACDCK010000202.1 GCA_013817595.1 Pyrinomonadaceae bacterium
GTGATAGGGTGACTCGGATCATTTCCATTTGTGATGACAGTTTTCATTTTGTCATTTCTCTGAATCTCAATTCGTGGTGTTTAGTGTTACTTCATGGATTCGTTTGTTGGGCCGAGAGAACAGAACGATCCAAGAATCACACGAACAGACACGAACAAGTGGTAAACAACGCTCAATGACAGATGAAAAATAACCCGGTCGCGCTGACTTCTTGAGACTGTTTTTTAGTTAGACTATGATCTCTAGACTCTGCTTTCACTGCTTACCATTTACCAATCACGATTTTCGGATTAATATTTGCGCGTTTAGCCTTTCAATCCTCACTTAGTCATGACCATTGTCAATTCCACTCCAATGCTGCGCCAGTACCTCGAGCTGAAGCAGCAGCATCCAGGGACCTTGCTCTTTTTTCGGCTGGGCGACTTTTATGAGCTCTTCTTTGAAGACGCCGTCATTGGCTCTCGCGAACTGCAAATCACTCTGACCGCGCGCCACAAGGAACGCGGCGACCCGGTGCCAATGTGTGGCGTACCTCATCACTCTGCGGCCAATTATATCGCCCGTCTGGTCCGACGTGGATTTCGAGTTGCGATCTGCGAACAGACCGAGGATGCTTCCAAAACGAAAAAGCTGGTACGCCGCGAAGTAGTTCGTATCGTCACGCCCGGAACACCTATCGACCCCCAACTTCTGGAAGCACGCGAATCAGTCTTTCTAGCCGCAGTGTGCAGCGCCGGCGAAACTGTCGGCGCCGCATTTCTCGATATCTCCACAGGTGAGTTTCGGTCCACGCAGGAAATCGGGCCAAACGCCTGGGAGGAGATTCGGGCGGATCTCGAATCCTATGCGCCTCGCGAATTGCTCTTCCCTGCTTCGCTGACTCCCCTGATGAAGACCGGACTTTCTGGAAAGGTGCAAACAGCAACTTTGCCCCTGCCCATTGAATCGGGTCCAGACTCTGAGGTAGATCGCTCTCAATGGGGCGCCGGTTCCTCAAGCGACCAACTAATTGATGCGACTCTAACGCCGCTCGACGATTGGCTTTGGCAGGAAGACGAATGCGCTACCCTCTTGCGAAATCAGTTTAGCGTGCGCTCGCTCGAAGGCTACGGTCTCAAGGGCAAGCACGAAGCGGTCCGGGCCGCCGGAGCGTGTTTGCGCTATGCCCGGGATACTCAACGCGCGGCTGCCGCCCACGTCACGGATTTGGTCTACTTCGAACCCCAGGACCACCTGGTGCTCGATGGCGTTACCGTTCGGAACCTCGAACTGGTTGAGTCTTTAGGTGGCGCGTCGGGTCGATCACTGCTCGATGTAATCGATGAAACAGTGACCGGAATGGGGGCCCGTCTCCTGCGGTCCTGGATGCTGCGTCCTTCGGTACGACGAGGAGGGATTGAAGCCCGACTCTCAGCCGTCGAAGATCTAAGCGCGTCGCACATGTTGCGAGACAAACTCCGAGCGCTCCTGAAAGAGGTTTCGGATCTCGAACGTTTGAACGGCAGAATTAACCTGGGCTCGGCAACGCCGCGCGATGTGAACTGTATTCAGCGTTCACTGAACCAGATTCCTCAGGTCCGAGCCCTCCTATCAGAGGCCCAATCTTCTCTGTTGCAGGTTTTGTGTGAAGGTACGGATGAGTTGCCGGAGCTGCGCACGCTGTTGGCCAGAGCTATTAGTGATGATCCACCGGCGAAGCTGAGCGACGGCGATACAATTCGCGCCGGCTACTCCGCCGAGCTTGATGAATTGCGCTCAACCAGCAGCAACGCCAAGCAAATCATCGCTGCGCTGGAGGCTACCGAGCGCGCGCGCAGTGGCATTGGCAACCTTCGAATCAGATACAACGGCGTCTTTGGCTACTACATTGAAGTGTCGAAGGCCAACGCGGGGCGCGTGCCCGCGGACTACGAGCGACGACAGACACTCGCCAACGCCGAAAGGTATACAACTCCGGAACTAAAGGACTGGGAGAAGAAGGTCCTGGGGGCTGAAGAGCGAATCATTCAGCTCGAAACCGAACTGTTTACCGATGTCTGTCGTCAGGTTGCTGCCGAGTCAAGGCGCATTCAAGCCACGGCTCGGGCGCTGGCGGCAATGGATGCGCTCGCTTCTCTTGCCGAAGCCGCGGTGCGACGTCGTTTCGTTCGACCCCTCATACACGATGGCGATGAAATTGAGATTGTTCAGGGGCGCCACCCTGTAATTGAAATCTTCAACGAACAGCCCTTTGTTCCCAACAGTCTCTACATGAATAACTCTACGGACCGATTGCTCATCATCACCGGTCCAAACATGGGCGGCAAGAGCACTGTCTTGAGACAAACTGCTATCATCTGTCTGCTGGCGCAGATGGGTGGCTTTGTTCCGGCCGACAAAGCCAGGCTGCCCTTGTTTGATCGCATCTGGACACGAGTGGGCGCCTCCGACGATCTCACGCGAGGTCGTTCCACTTTCATGGTGGAGATGACTGAGACGGCCGCAATTCTTCACAGCGCCACGCCGCGCTCACTTGTACTGCTGGACGAAATTGGACGCGGCACCGCAACCTTCGACGGACTGTCGATCGCCTGGGCAGTGGCAGAATACTTGCACGACTCCGGCGAACACGCCGCCAAGACCCTTTTCGCTACTCACTATCACGAACTGACTGAACTCGCCGAAAGATTGCCCGGTGGCCAGAACTATCAAATCACTGCCACCGAGCGCGAGGGTGAGGTGGTCTTTCTCTACCGGCTTGAGCGCGGTCGGGCTTCGAAGTCTTATGGAATCGAAGTGGCGCGATTGGCAGGTCTGCCGCCCGCCGTGCTCGCAAATGCGCGGGAGGTTTTAGCGCGACTTGAGCGTTACGAACTGGATGTTTTTGCTGAAGAGGACCAGATTCTGGAGCAGCGAATAAGGCTTGCGGAAGAAGCAAAAGCAGCTTCGGCGGCAGTCGGGGCTGCAGTGGGAATGATGGCGCCCGGGGAGGCTGCTTCTGGAGGCGATGCACTTTCCGAAGTCACGAAACGAGCAGGCCGCAGAAAACTCGCCGCGCAAACATCGCTCTTCGATCTGGCCAATCAAAAGATCGTCGATGATATTCGAAACCTCGACACCGACCACCTTTCGCCTGAAGAGGCTAAGGAACTCTTGCGGAAGCTGCGCGAGCGGTTGCTTTAGAACAGCAACCTGATTGAGTTGAACTTTTGAGCAGGTAATCTTGAAATTGAAGGCTTTCACAGTTGAGGCGGGAGTAAACCACCCTTCCCAACCTGAGAGACTTCTAGGATTTGCTGGTACTCTCTAACTTGAGAGCCTCTTCAGTAACCAAATAAGAATCGAGTCAGAAAGCCTCGAAGGTTGGGAAGGGTGGTTTACCCCCGCCTCAAGTTTGAACAGTGGCTGATGCTTCTGACTATCTAGTTCTCTCATGCTAAACTCTCTGCACCATATGACGACGGAAGGGTTGCGACTGTTCACTTGAAAATGCCATCGGATTCACTTCACTCCCTCCCCCTCGAACAACAAGCCGGACAATTTTTCTACATCGGTCTTCCGGGCACAGAACTGGACGTCGAGACGCGCGCACTGATCGAAGAAGTGAAACCCGGCGGGATCATCATCTTTGGCCGCAACGTCGCCAGCCCGCAGCAGTTGAGAACACTGATCGACGGCGTGCGGGCGCTGCTTCCGGTTGAGCCCCTCGTAGGCATCGATCAGGAGGGCGGACTTGTAGATCGGCTGCGAAAGATTTTTACCCCTATGCCGGCCGCCCGTACAATCCGCCAGCATGGTGATCTCGCGGCGTCGCGTGCGCTCGGACGCATCACCGGCGAAGTGCTTCGCATGCTCGGCTTCAACATGAACTTCGCTCCGGTGATGTCCATCATGACTGACGAGCGCGACCTCCTTTCCAACGGACTGTACTCCCGCTCCTTTGGTCGTTCCCCGGGCGAGGTCCTTGGTTACACCACCGTCTACCTGCGCGGCTTGCAAGAAACTGGAATCATCGGCTGTCTTAAACACTTTCCCGGTATCGGCGCAGGCGAAGTTGACTCACACGAGCAGATGCCGTTGGTCAAACTCTCGCATGATGATCTGATGGCGCAGGATCTCGCGCCTTACATAGAACTATTCCAGCGTAAAGATGATCGAGTTCGGTGCGTTATGGTGAGTCATGGTGGTTTTCCCAACATCGATATCCGCCATGAGTTTGCCGGGGGGTTGCTCGAGCCTGCTTCGCTCAGTCATAACATCGTGACCCGGCTGCTGCGCGAAGAACTCGGCTACCAACATCTCGTGGTAACCGACGATCTGGAGATGGGGGCGATCTCAAGACACTGTGATATTGAGGCCGCCGCTATCCGGTCTTTTGTTGCCGGGGAAGACATGATGCTTGTTTGCGCGCGGCCGGATGTGATTCGCCGTGGTTACCAGGCGCTCCTGCAGGCAGCGCAAGCCGGTAAAATCTCCCAGGAACGAATGCACGAATCTCTTAAACGTATCGCCGACATAAAGGGGATAATCGCGCAGCCAGTGCCGCTGGAGCTCGACCGGCTTCAAGATCTCTCCACTGAGACCACCCAGCTTAATCAGAAACTGAACTACATGTACGGAGGTACGGTCTTATGATGGCCAGGAGAGCGATTCTTCCTCTTCTTTCTCTGCTCCTAATCGGCGCGATGTTCTCAGCCAGCTGCCGGCGTAAGAGCGGAACCTTCGTAATCGCGCTGGGGGATAACATCCGCGCAATCGATCCCATCGGCTCGCCGTCGGTTGATACGGCGAGCGAGCGAGTGCGAACGCTGATGTTTAATTCGCTGGTGAAGAAGAATGAGAAGTTTGACTACGTTGGCGAGCTGGCGTCTAACATTCAGCGCTCGGATGATGGACTGACTTACACCTTCACGCTTCAGGAAGGGGTCAAATTCCATGATGGACGACCGCTCACTTCTGCCGACGCCAAATACACGCTCGACCTCGTCTTGTCCAGCAACTTTGCCAAGTCTGCGAGTTTTTATGAAGGCTCGGGAGAGAATAAGAAAAGCTATGTGGCACGTGTTGATGCGCCCGACGCAAAATCCATTGTGGTTACCCTGACGAAGCCGTGGGTGGGATTGCTTACCAATCTCGTTCCGGTGGCGATTATCCCGAAGGACAGTTATGC
>JACDCK010000203.1 GCA_013817595.1 Pyrinomonadaceae bacterium
TTTCAAACGCGACGAGAAATCGCTCGGGGCAACGCAAGGCGGAGGATGATGATGAGTCAAGCTGGCATGACTACATTGGACAACGTCGGTTCCGCGCGCGGACGCGTGATGCGGGCAAAGCTGGCATCGTTCCTACAGCGGCAGGGTGCGTTTGTGGCGCTCGTCATACTGTTTGTCTTTGCCGCTTTTCGATACGAGAACTTTCTCGGTTGGCCGCCCGAGAACCTAATAAATGTGCTCAGGCAGAACAGTATGGTGGGTTTGGTCGCACTCGGCATGACATTCGTAATCTTGACCGGTGGCATTGATCTTTCCGTCGGGTCGCTGCTGGCGGTCGCGGGCGTTGTAGCCGCGAGCCTTGCAGGGAAGGGGCTCGTCGTGGCACTCATCGCGGGTGTTGCCGCCGCGACTATACTAGGGCTTGTCAACGGCTTGATCATCTCGAAGGCCCGCATCCAGCCGTTCATCGTCACGCTCGCCATGATGATTGCAGCCCGCGGATTGGTGCTCGCCTACACAAAAGAAGATACCGTGCGCGTGGACCGTTCGGCGGTCTCGTTTGCCGAACTTGGGCGCGGCAAGATTGAAGTTGGCGCGCTCGACCTTCCCTACCCGGTTATCATCCTCTTCGTTGCTTTCGCGCTGGGGTGGCTCGTGCTAACCCAGACGCGCTTTGGCCGTTACGTCTACGCGCTTGGTGACAACGAGGAGGCGGCACGGTTAATGGGCTTGAACGTTGACCGCGTGACCATCGGCGTGTATGCATTGAGCGGCGCGCTGGCGGGCTTAGCTGGCGCGATCCTTGCTTCGCGACTCGGCGCAGGTCAGCCGGTAGCAGGAATCGGTTGGGAGTTGGACGCCATAGCGGCTGTAGTCGTTGGTGGGACGCTCTTAACGGGTGGCCAGGGGAGTGTTGGTGCAACGCTCGTAGGAGTCATCCTGCTCGGGATGATCTTCAACATCTTCAACCTTGAAGGGCAGATTAGTCCCTGGTGGCAATTGGTCCTGCGCGGCGTAATACTGCTCGCCGTCGTTGTGGTTCAGAACAGATTAAGCAGTCGGAAATAATGAATGCCGAAACGTGAGGAATGAATCATTCGGCTTTCGTCATCCGATACTCTACGTGATGGAACGAGGACGATATAGCAAAGCGGAAATAGAGTCGTTTGTGCATTCGCTGTTGACAGACGGTTTCTGTGTGCTGCCCGAACACTTTGACCGCGCGAAGCTCGCCGCCTGGGGAGAGGCTTTCGCGCCTCTGCTCGAAAGGCACATCGAACACGAGGGTAGAGTGCAGAACCGCGGAGCCAGACGCTACTACGTGACGCTGCCTTTCGAACTTCCGTTCGCCGACCCTGAGGTGTTTGAGGACGAGGACATACTCGCCGTCGTTAAAGGCTTGATGGGCGAAGACGCCGTGATGTGCCAGTTTGCGACCGATACGCCCCTCTTTGGCTCGGACTCTCAGGACATACACCGCGACGCCCCACCACTCTTCCCGGAAACTGGCGATGAGACACCGCCCTTTCAACTCGCAGTCAACTTCCCGCTCGTCGATGTGATAACAGACAATGGTCCGTTCGAAGTGGCACGCGGCACGCACATGATGTTGAAGGAGCAAGCGCTACGCTGCATTGAGTCTGGCGCGGTCAGACTTGAGCCCTTACTACTGCGCATTGGTGATGTTGTCATTCGCGATGTACGCGGCCTCCACCGTGGCACACCCAATCGCACTCAGACGCCCCGACCCATGGTCGTAATCGGCTACAGCCGCCGTTGGCTGTTTCGTCCCGAGGTCTCGATCCAGATCCCCCGGGCAGTCTACGAAAAACTCTCGGACCGGGCGCGGTTTCTGCTTCGCTTTAATCCGGTTGTAGACTCGCTCGACGAAGAGGGAAGGGAAATCTATCAGTCTTTCGCATACTGAAGTAGTCGTGAGTTTGGAGTGTGACGTTGAGCTCAAACGCGATCCGCTTTGAATCCAGACTGCCATTTGAAGAATTCAATTGCAAAAAGTAACGTACCTCAACCTGCCCAACTGTCTACGACTCTCTAACGGAACGATCGAGGTTGTCGTCACGACAGACATTGGGCCGCGCGTTCTGCGATACGGCTTCACCGACGGACAGAACGTCCTCGGAGAGGTGCCGGAAGCCTCCGTGTCGACGTCGTGGGGCGACTGGAAGCCCATCGGCGGACATCGCCTCTGGTCTTCCCCGGAAGCGATGCCTCGCAGCTACGCACCTGACAACGATGTCGTCGAGTTCGCGCAGCTCGACGACCTTACGGTCCGTCTGACGCCGGGAATTGAGAAGCACACTGGCTTACAGAAAGAGATAACCATTGCAGTGGACGCAGAGGGAACAGGCGTCACGCTCCGACACCGCATTACAAACCGGAATGTCAGGCCCGTGGATCTCTCTGTCTGGGCGCTGACCATCATGCGCGGCGGCGGTGAAGCGATCATCCCTCAGGAACCTTACGGCCCACACCCTGAATACCTCCTGCCGGCACGTTCGTTAGTACTGTGGCCTTATACTGACATGAGCGATGCGCGCTTCACGTTCGGTCGTAAGTACATCCGGGTAAAGTCCGAGGTGTCGGCCAGCGCGCCGCAAAAGATTGGTGTCGCCAATAAACAGGGCTGGGCGGCCTATCTCCTCGGCGAGACGCTCTTCGTCAAACGCTTCGGCTACGAAGAAGGCGCGAGCTACCCTGATGGTGGCTGCAACAACGAAGTATTTATGGCCGGCTCCTTCATAGAAGTTGAGTCGCTATCGCCACTTAGATTACTGGCGCAAGATGAAGCTGCTGAACATGAAGAGCGTTGGAGCCTTTTTAATGGCGTGAAGACCGGCGCGGGGGAGGAAGGGTTGGACGAAGCTTTACTCCATGTCGCCTAAACTGTCGCCAAGCGTTAGAAAAGTGGATGAATGTTTTCGCGCAGTACGGTTTCATACGTGGCACCGGCGGCAGGGGTCGAACCTGCGACCTTTCGCTCCCGGAGTCAAACGGCTCGCGTCTCTCGAATCGATTGGGCGAGAGTGCACTCAAAGAGCTCGTTGATGAAGGTCCCTAGAATCATAAGAGTGTCCCGCAAATGTCCCGCAATGAGGTGCAAATAGAGCTAGCCACAGCCCAGCATGCATAGTAGGCACATGCGTTTTTCTTAAGCATATTTGTCAATGTTGAAAATAAAGGGAGCCTGAATTACATTTCCAAGCTGGTAATACGGGTTCGATTCCCGTCGCCCGCTCCAAAGTTAAGAAAATCAATAAGGAGTAAGCCTGCAACGCGTAGAATTCGTAGTGCAGAAAGGATCAACCAATCGATTCTCGAACGATTGACAACAACGTTATCAAAATTTGAAAGATTGTTTCGATCATAGGCTTGACTGTGGCTGAGAACGAAATGATCATCTTGTATGCCAATCCCCCACGCCGAACGTGCCGAAGTCGATATCCGCAAGCTTCGCGACTATTGTCTTAACCTCGACCATGAAGAGGGTAAACACAAAGCGCGTTTATTCGTCGCGGCGCTCGGCATTACCGCCGACGACGCACAAGATTTGCGCAGAGCGCTGCTGGAAATGCTTCGGACGCAAGATGCGCAATTAGGACTGCGCGACGAATATGGTCAACGCTATACGGTAGACTTCTTGTTTGAATGGGGCGGGAACCAGGTGATGATTCGGAGCGGTTGGATTATTGAACACGATTCGGATACACCACGATTGACGACGTGCTATCCATTGTGAAAAGTAGAGACTGCGTATGAATAATGAAATCAAACTGCTTGACGTAGTGGCGCTGACCGTCGATATACCCGAACACAATCTCTCAAGAGGTCAGGTGGGCACGGTGGTTGAGATCCTGAAGAATGGCGGGGCTTACGAGGTCGAGTTCAGTGATCGCAATGGACGCACCTATAAGTCGCTGGGTTTGCGTTCCGAGCAATTGCTGGTGCTGCATTACGAACCTGATTCGGACCTTCGCGAGCCAGTAGCCATCTGAAACGATTCGAACCTCGCTCGCGGTCTGGCTACGGAAGAGACTAATGCGGATGGTCCGAGACCCTGCGTGAATGCACGGCCCTTAGATATTGCACTAGACAAGTTGTCCCACCAGTGTCCCACCAGAGGATGCAAAACCGGGAAGAGGGACTACCTTGACACGGTATAGGTCCCCGGTTCAAATCCGCGCGCGACTACCAGTATCCTCAACAGTATCAAGTGTGTACGCCCATCGGCCGTCCTCACTTCTGCCGGATTTGGCAGACTTCAAACTGGATTTCTGCTCGGATTGGAGTGCTGCCTCTTCGAGCTTCTGCTATGCGAGCATCGTCTGCGCCAAGTAACACAGTTCGCGCTTTGCGAATCTATTTGACAAGTTCGCATTTTGCGAATTAAATATATCAAAGGCTAAGGTTGCACCTCATCAGTCGCAAGAAGCTGTTGGAAGCTGCGGAGAAACATAGCGGTCTCGGCGAGCCTTTGGACGTTTGGTATCGAATCGCCAAGAAGGCAGAATGGCTCAGTTTAGCGGACGTGAGGCGAGTATTTCCATCCGCTGATCCAGCGGGGAAGTTCACGGTGTTCAATGTCAAAGGAAACGCGTCCCGCCTCATTACTGAAATTAACTACCAGACAGGACGAATCTTTCTGCGGCACGTGCTCACCCATGCTGAATACAGTAAAGGAGGGTGGAATAAATGAGTTCCTTAACCGTAAGTCGAGAATATAGTTTGCTTCTCACCAAAGTTCCTCCGAAGGTCATTCGCACCGAAAAGGAAAACGAGGCTTATACGGAGATTCTTTACGATCTGGACCAGCGCAAGAAGGTGACGCCAGCTGAGAGGGACCTCGCGAAGCTCTTGACACTCTTGATTGAGGATTTCGAGGAAAGGCGATATCAGCTCCCACATTCAAAGCCGCTGGACGTTTTGCACTTCCTGATGGATGAGCATGGCCTAATGCAGAAAGATCTTGTGAGCGTCTTCGGGACGCCAAGCATCGTCTCGGAAGTCCTGAGCGGCAAGCGAGAGTTGAATAAAGAGCACATCAAGCGCCTGAGTGACCAATTCCACGTGTCTCCTGAAGTCTTCTTTTAGAATGCTGACCGGCCCTCCGCTCTCGCATGCTC
>JACDCK010000204.1 GCA_013817595.1 Pyrinomonadaceae bacterium
GTCGGCTCGGTGGGTATCGTCTTGTGACGTTCAACCCAGTCAATGATCAACTCACGTATCTCTTCACTCGATCGATAAATCACACGCGCGTTCTTGTACATCGTGTAACCGCCGCCGCCGTTGACCCGATAGTTATTGGTAGCCAGCTTCAGTTTCTGATTGGGATCCAGAGCCTTGCCACGGAAACTAAGGCCTTGAATTCGTTGGCCCAATGGCTTGGTGATGTCGAGAACGTAAGTGATGCCCTCGGCGATATCGAAGTTGTAAGCCGGAATTTTTTCGTCGACTAACTCAGCAGCGGACTTTCCAGGTTCGTAGGCACGGAAGTACTTCGCTGAGTGTTCGAGCGCATGTTTCAGTTGCTGGCCGGTAACCTCCAGAACGACTAGCGTATTCTCGTAGACGTAAAGTCCGGCGATGTCCCGCACCGTAACCGGGCCTTTATTGATGCTCGCGTCAGGATTGAAACTCGCCACCATTGAAACGTCCGCGTTTCCTGCTTCCAACTGCACCCGCTGGATCAGATCGAGAATGGCGGTATCACGAAAACGCGCCTCGTGCGCAGTGAGTTCCGCTGCGGATTCGCCGATGACACGCGACAGCCATGCCTGTGTTTCCCTGTCGTAGGGTTCAGTCAGTTTCAGAATCTCCGGATCCGCCTCGACCTTGTCATCAACTGGAATCGTGCGCGCAGACTTGGCGTAAACCTGCCAGCGGTCGGCTTCCTTTTGCAGATACAAGTCGGCGCGTGCCAGATGGCGGCCCCAGTGGTTGGCTTGGGTCAACAGCACTCCGTTGAGGGAAAGCGCAGGCACGTCGCGGTGCGTATGGCCCATGAAAATAACGTCAACGCCGGGTACCTGTTTCGTGATGGCCACGGCCCTGTTCTCACTCGGCACTTGCCCGGGATTGATTTCTCCGGTGCGTAAGTCTTCCTCCAGTCCCATGTGCATGGCGATCACAACTACGTCAACGCGCTCTTTCTCGCGCAAGACCGATACCCATTTCCTGGCTTCCTTAACTGGTTCACGAAAATCCAGACCTGCGTAGTTTTGTGTGTTCTCCCAGACCGGAACGCCGGGCGTCGTCAGACCGAGAATACCAACGCGAACACCTGAAACTTCTTTGACGAGGTAAGGCTGGTAATGGGTCTTGTCGGTTCCTTTTTCGTACGTGTTACCGGCGAGCCAGGGAAACTTAGCTTCGCTGCGGGCCTTCTCGAGCACCTTCAACCCGAAGTTGTATTCATGATTGCCTACTGCCAGGGCGTCATACCCGAGGGCGTTCATTGACAACATCATTGGGTCGGGAGGCATGTTGTTTTTCTTATTATGATAGTACTCGAGCGCCGTGCCCTGAATCGTGTCGCCGGAATCCACCAGCAGTGAGTTAGGATTCTCCTTGCGTGCTCGTTTTACAAGAGTTGCGACTTTTGCAAGACCACGGTTGTCTGCTTTGTTTGTGTAGTAGTCAACTGGGTAGATGTTGCCGTGAAGATCTGTGGTCCCTAAAACTGTGATTTGGATTCGGTTTGCGGCTCCGCTCTGTGAGGTCGGCGACAGGAACGCAAGAGCCAGCAGAAGCGCGGATAAGCAGGACAAGAGAAGCAGCCTTCGGTTTAGTTTCATGATGAGCAGATTAGCTGATGTTAAAGGTCGGATGCCAGCAGGGAGAGGGTTAACTTCTTACTGAACCGTTGGGGGAAGGGCTGCGGCGACGGGCGCCTACATCGGTTCGTTTACAAATACTTCTGCTGCCGCGGCCTCTTTGATCTTAACCTCGTAAACCTTTTTGAAATTGTGCCGGATGAAGTCGATCTTTTTCCGATTCTCAAAATATATCCGACCACGTTGGACAATGGTGTAGGCCGGAGCAGCGAGCTTTGCCGGATCGAAATCAGTGCTGGAAATTACCTGCGAGTTCAGATCGGGTCGGGAGAATCTTTTTAGGTAGTATCGGGTCACCGCGGGAGTTTCGTGGGTGATGATCGCATGCTGAGGAGCAACGTCGCTCACAAACTTTATCGCTTCGCGCAAACCATCGTCGTAAAATTCATCGTGTGGAAAATAATAACCAGTGCGCCCGGCACCCAGAGCATTAGTGTAAAGCGCGTAGTGCGGCCCATGCGCATAGGCCGTCCAGCCCGAGAGCAGGATAAAAACGGTAACGGCAGCCGCAGAAACAATGGCGGACGCCTGTCGTGAGGCTTTCAAGAACTTCGACAAAAACTCGATTAAGGCAATGACACCGACCGTGGCGATCATGTAGACAAACGGCATGAGGGAGAGCGTGTAACGCAACCACTTTCCACCGATCAGCGAGTACGGCACTATCCAGAAGAGAAACATGAAAACGACAAATGCATGTCCCGGGTGCCGCCAGCGTTTCAGCGAAACAAAAAAACCCACCACGAAGCTCGTCAGCACCAACAAAGGGATCTTGATGGCCATGAAAAGAAGATAGAAGTACACGGGCGTGCCCCAGAAGGGCGTGCTCGACATGTTGTTCTTGTAGAGTTGGTCGCCGAAGAGATAGCCGGTATGGACCAGCAAGCGCTCGCCCGTGTAAGCATTCAGATAATCCCAGACCTGCGGCAGCAACACCGCGGGATTCGCGAGCAGAAAAGCGACCAATATTAGAACGTAGAAGATAGTTGGTGTTTTTCCTCTCGGTTCACCTGACTCGGGTTTGCGGACGTGAAACTTGTGATGAAATAGAGCGTTGAGCCCGAAGTAGTGAGGAAAATATTTCGAGGCGAGCATGAAGCCAAACGAAATGGCGCTGAGAATATAATTGCGGCGTCTCGCCGCATCGTCTCGGGGAGAGATCTGTTTCGCCCGCACATAGAAATAGAAAGCGAATAGCATAAAGAACACCAACAGCGTGTCTTCCTTGCCCACGCGATTGAGAGAGATCGCATTGATTCCAAAGGACCAAAACCCAGCAGCTAATAGTCCTGTCCACCGATCGAAGTAGGCGGCCGTTAGTAAGAAAAGCGGAATCGCGGTTAGCGCGCCCACAATGGCATTCGGGAGACGCAAGGCGAATTCATCGCTAACTGCGCGGTCCGTCAGGTTGTGCCAGGCGCTTGCGGCTTTCACCGAACCGAACATGAGCGCCTTCATCATCATCGGGTGTTCAGCGTTCGCGCTGATGTCGCCCCGCTCGTAAGCGCGTAAGGCATCGAGCTTGTTCATTTCGTCTTCTGCGAACCCGATCGCGCCGAGGTTGCTTATTCGCAAACCGAGCCCGAGCACGACACAGATCGCCAGGGTGCCGACTACGGTCCAGTCCAGACTTGCGAGCAAACCGCCACGACGATCAAGCTCAACCGCAGGCCAGGGACCCGTCCGGGGGTCAATCTCGACTGCCGGCGCCGAGGAACCAGCCTTGATATCGCTTGCCAAGATCTAAATTCCTTTGTGATTGAATGGGCCAATTATAACTGAAAGCATAATGGATTACTTGCGGCAATTTTCCAGCAAAGAAGCAGAAGCGTCTGCGGCGGTTGTTGGCTTTCATCCAAATGCCTTAATGTATACTCATAGAGAAATAAGGGTCAGGAGTGTGTGACAGTTGTCTGTTTCTGAGATCAAAGAATTATGGACAATCTGATTCGTTCAAACATTCGTCAGCGCCCTGTGCGCACCTTGGTCAGTGTGGCCGGCATCGCTCTCGGTGTAAGCCTAGTCATGCTCTTTACCGGATTAGCGCGCGGCATGTCTAACGATCTGCAGCGGCGCGGGACAAACCTGCGCGCGGAGATAATCTTCACGCGACCCGGATCGATGCAGTTGACCTCATCGACAGCAAACCTCAGCACGAAGTATGCCGAATTACTGAAGGGGATTGAGGGCGTCGAGGATGCGCTGCCTGTGATTGTAAATGTACTTCAGAGCAATCGCAGGTTTGGTCTGGAGCGAATAGAGGGTGTCGATTGGGAACCGTTTTCCAGGATGAACGGCATTGACCTTGTTGCCGGACGCGCGCCGCAGGGGAATGATGAGGTCGTGATTGACGAGACGAAAGCGCGCAATAACAAACTTGGGGTGGGCAGTGAATTGAAGCTAATTGGTGATAAGCCATATCGAGTGGTAGGCATCTACTCCCCCGAGTCAACTGCTCGCGTAAAGATGCCGCTGGCAGCAATGCAGGAAGCATTCGAGGCGCGGGACAAGGCTACTTACATTATGGTGAAAGTTCGCGGTTCGAGTGACAAAGCCGAGGTTGCCAAACGCATCGCCGAACAATTGCCTGGTAACAAGATCCAGTTTACGGAAGACGTTTTCACAAGCATCGAGCAGAACATCCCGTATCTCCCGGTCTTCTTGCGCGTACTGGTCGGGCTGGCTGCGGTAGTCAGCGCTCTGGTCGTGATGCTGGCGATGTATACGACAATCACCGAAAGGACGCGCGAGATTGGGATCCTGAAAGCCCTGGGTGCGTCGCGCGGTTTCATCATTGGACTCATTGAGAAGGAAGCGCTACTGATTAGCGTGATTGGGTTGGTCGCGGGCTTTCTACTCTCGTTTGTTGCCGGTTACCTCATTCAACAGTTCTATGGTCTGCTCTTCGAGTTTAGCGGGTCCTGGGCCTTGACTGCGGCGGCGATTGGGATCTTGGGAGGTGGGCTGGGAGCGCTCTATCCGGCAGTTCGCGCTTCGAATCTCGACGCCGTAAGCGCGCTGGCCTACGAGTAGTTGTAGAGGCCCCTCTTCCTGGGCGCCCCTACTAGCGCGACCGGGCACACGGAGGGACGCCCCAAACAATCGCTTCAGGATCCACCGACCGGCAAGGTAGGCACTTCGGACGTCTCTATCCCAATGTCATCGGCAATGCCTTCGCTTTGATTGGCCGCCGCACGCAGCGATAGTCCTCGCCGAACAATCAACAACACGCCAATTGTCGTCCAGAAAATATCTCGGGCCTTGCGGACGATCGCCAGCGTTACACCGGTCGCTCTGGTAAAACCCAATACCTTCGCGAGGACTCCGGATCCATACTCATCCACACCCGTGCGGAACGGCACGAACTTGAACGCCACGTTGATTACACGATTGACCGATTCCAGAATGAACGCGGTTAGCAGCGTGGGGGCGACGGT
>JACDCK010000205.1 GCA_013817595.1 Pyrinomonadaceae bacterium
GCACCGTGATGGTCTGGGATTACGGAACGTATAAACCTGAGGATACCGAGGATGTCTCCCTGGCGCTGCGCAAAGGTGAGTTAAAATTTTCCCTCAACGGTAAGAAGCTAAAAGGATCGTGGGTACTTGTCAGAACCAGGGAGCGTCAGTGGCTCCTGATCAAACATCGGGATTACTACACGACGGAAGAGGAAGTCACTGAAGTTGCCCCTGCGTCAATTCTCACCCGGCGAACCTTAGCCGAGATCGCCGAAGACGAAGGCGGTGACGTCAAGAAAGCTGCGACCGGCGATCCCAATAAAGTGCCTCCACGCACGGGCGTCAAGCGACGCAAGAAGGGTCAGAAGGCCAAAGTCTGGCACAGCAGCTAATACTTCACTTCAACTCTTACTTCAAGTCCACGCATCACCTGGTTCTTCAGAGGGCAATCCTTCGTATGACAGTCGTCCCTGAATGACTCGCGCCGGGCTTGTGTAAGGGTGAAGCTGGGTCTGCTTCTCGTCACTCACGTGGATAACACTCGCCCCAAGAGCTTTCAGATAATCTGCTATCAGGCTGCGATGACAGCGCCACCATAGGGCCTCTGCACACATAAACATAGTCTTGCTCTTGCGCGCGAGTTCACGCAACTTCTCGATTCCTTGTTTGAACTCCACTGTTTCCATGTGATCGGCATACGCCCGAAAGGACGGGTTCCGCCACGCGGTATTCTTCGAATCCGGAGAAGGCCGACGTCTGCCGCCGAGAGTAAGGAGGTGGTGATACGTAATTCCCTCACTAGCCAGGGATTCCGATAACTCGGAGCCGTTGAACTGGGGATATCGCCGCGATCCAGGAAAACTCCTAACGTCCACCAGAGTGTTGATTTGATGTGCCTTGAGAATGTGGATGAAGTCGGCGCCGGCGCGAGTCGAATGGCCGATAGTCCAGACCGTTGGCCATGGGGATTCCACCTCTGACATCTCAATCAATCCTTCCCCGTATACTCGAGTGGATCGCTTCCCATGTCGTTGTCGGAGCTAACAAGAAACTTCAACTGTCTGCTTGCCGACTTCTTAAGTGTTACGTCAATCAATTCCAAACGGGATCGCGGCTTTGATAACTCACGCGCACTCCGACGCTCAAGTAAACCTTAAAGATAAGCTTCAAGTTTGAACCGTCCACGTTTGGCGAGCATCGACTTCCACAAGTCACCCAACCGGTGTATTCGAGCGGGAACGTTGTCTATGCGGAAGTCCTCGATCCTGATTCCCCGTTCGAGCTCACTCCACATCACTGGAGTTGAGACTGAAGCCCGAGGTCGTGGTCTGACTGAGTAGATCGAAGCCAGGGTCCGTCCCCACGAGTTCTGGTTGTAGTCGACCAACACCCTTCCCTTAGGCCTGTTAGCAACTTTATAGACGGCCGTCAACAGCTCCGGCGCCTGCACGGCGAGTGCATGAGCGAATTCCTTGGCAAAGCCCCACACCTGTTTCTGGGTCGGACCACGTACGATGGGAACGTAAACATGTATCCCCTTCGAGCCGGTAGTCTTGGCGTAACAGGGGATCTTGAGAGACTCGAGGGCTTCTCTGATAAGCAGTGCCGCCTCCACAACTTTTTCAAAATTCGCCCCGGGCACTGGGTCTAAATCAAAGTGCAGATAGTCCGGCCGGTCCACATCGTCGCACCGGGCATACCACTGATTTAGGTCGATGCAGCCAAGATTAATAAGCCATAGCAATGAGGGAACGTCTTGAATCATTGGGAAATCGATGATGTTTCCCGACGAATGTTCAATCCTACAGAGCTCAATCCAGCTCGGCCGCGGCTCCGGGGCGCGTTTCATGAAGAAAAACTCACCCGCCGCGCCATTCGGGTACCTCTTCATTACCATTGCCCTGTCGACCAAATGCGGGAGCAGGGCGGGCGCAACGTCGGCATAGTATTGGATTAGATCACGCTTCGTGATTCCCAATTCGGGCCAGAACAACTTCTGAAGGTTTGTCAGTTTGACGCTTCGCCCATCGAAGTTCAGCTCAACTCCCTGCGCATCGGTTGGAATCTTAACTGTCGATGCTTTTGCCGAAGCCTTGCGGGCACGAGCGGCTCTCAGGACTTTTGCCGGGTGATATTCACGCGTCGCGGGTCTAGCTTTCGGCATCTCTTAATGTGACACCTGAAGGATTACTCGGTGTTTAGGGGGGCCAATGACGGCAACAGGGGTGAGATGGCTTCTCCGGAGCTTGTATTAGTTAAGGTATCACCTGAGGCCTAATATAGTTAAGGAGGCGCGACTCACTCCACGACAAATGCTCAATCTCTTTCTCAATGGCACGCAGTCCTTTCATTAAAACCTCGCGGTGCGCGTTATGCCTAGCCCGCTCCAGATGTTCCAACACTCTTGACCGTGAGAGCTTCAGCGACTCCAGTCTCTGCAGGCGAACGCGAGCTTCGAGTGGCAACCTCACCTCTCGTTCGTTGGCGGACAAGCGCTGATTCCCTTCCTCGACCTGGTCTTCGAAAGATTTACCCCATCCAATAGCCACGTTCAGATTCTCCACTCAATAAACGGCGCCAAATCCCGCGCCCGTTGCAATACTTCAATCCTGAGATTTCGGGAAATCAAATGACAGTGCCGTCCTTAACGACGGCATTCTTCGGAACGATGATGATTCCATCACGAATATAGAAAGATCCACCTTCACCATCCGCGTTAAGAATTCCCTCCTCGTTCAGCAGCCGCGCGTTGCTCCCGATGCGAGCGTTCTTATCAATAATAGCCTTCTTGATAATGGTGCCCTCTCCGACTCCAACCCTCGGCAGTCCGGTGGCCAAATCAGCATGCATCTCTTCAATCGTTTGGTAATAATCGGCGCCCATCATGAAAGAGGCGTCGAGATGAACACCTTTTGAGATGCGGCTTCTCAAGCCAACGACCGAGTTGGTTATTCTCGCTCCATCGATGATGCATCCTTCGCTCATGATCGAATCCTGGATCTCCGATTGTTCGACCTTTGATGGCGGCAAGTATCGTGCTCGGGTATACACGGGGGCTTGGGCATCAAACAAATTGAACTTCGGAATCTTAGAAGTCAGATCCAGATTAGCGCGATAGAAAGCGGCGATGGTTCCGATGTCTCCCCAGTAACCGTTGAAAACGAAGGCCTGCACTTTTCCAGACTCTATGGCTCCGGGGATAACGTCTCTGCCGAAATCGACCCACGCCGGATCGTGGGCCAATAACTGCTCCAAACGGTCATACTTAAAAACGTAGATTCCCATCGATGCCAGAAACGGACGCTTGCTTGCTTCCTCGCCACTCAATCCCAGGGTGGTGGTATCAACCAGCATCGACTCTAACTCCTTGTCTTTGGGTTTCTCCTTGAACTCGATTATCCGTCCGTTCTGATCTGTTTTCAGCAAGCCAAATTCGCTGGCAGATATCGGATCACTTGGTATCACCGAAACGGTAACATCGGCATCAGACTCATAGTGGCGAGCAAGAAACTCGCGATAGTCCATGCTATAGAGATGATCGCCCGATAGTATCAACAACGTATCGATGCCCCAGTCTCTAATATGCGGGAGAACCTGACGAACTGCATCGGCCGTACCCTGAAACCATTGCGGACTCTCCGGCGTCTGTTCCGCGGCCAGAATCTCAACGAAGCCATCCGAGAAATGCGAGAAGCGATAAGTCTGAGCGATGTGACGGTTCAGTGAGGCCGAGTTGTACTGAGTCAGCACGAACATGCGGAGCACATCCGAGTTGATGCAGTTGGAAATAGCAACATCCACCAGACGGTATTTACCGCCCAAGGGAACAGCAGGCTTGGAGCGCTGCTGGGTGAGCGGGAAAAGGCGCGTTCCAGCACCTCCGCCGAGAATAACTGCGAGCAGCTTGCGGCTTGCGGGCATCTCTCCCTACCGTTGTTTCGGGTTTGAATTTCCGAAAGCAGAATAGACGCAAAGCCTTGTTACTATCAAGACTTCTGGATGAAATGATGGGGAAACGCGTTGGGATTATCGGAAACTAATAGGCGGCTGAGATGCTGCCTGATGGTCTATTGCCGGCAGCCTCCTGCGCTATCTTCACGCCGACACTCGCGCCAATGCGTGTGGCGCCGGCCTCAACCAGCTTGCGCGCGTCTTCCAGACCTTTGACCCCGCCTGACGCTTTCACACCTAGCTCAGAACCAACCGTGCGGCGCATCAAAGCGATATCGGACACTGTCGCCCCGCCCTTGGAGAAACCAGTCGAAGTCTTTACGAAATCCGCTCCAGCTGACTTTGCCGCCAGGCAAGCACGCACTTTCTCTTCATCGGTTAGCAACGCAGTCTCAATAATTACCTTGCACGTTGCCGCATATTCGTGAGCAACTTCCACCACCGAACGAATGTCATGCTCGACCAGGCAATCGTCACCACTCTTCAAAGCGCCGACATTCATCACCATGTCTACTTCGCGTGCGCCATCAAAGATCGACCGCCGCGCTTCGTAAGCCTTAACGTCTGACAGAGTGGCTCCCAGAGGAAAGCCGATGACAGTGCAAACCAGTACGCCGCTGCCCTGCAAATTACAGGACGCGGCCCTTACCCAGGTGGGATTTACGCACACGGAAGCGAAACGGTAACGCGCGGCCTCTTCACAGAGGCGTTTGATGTCTTCATCCGTGGCCTCAGGTTTTAGCAACGTATGATCGATCAGGCTCGCCCAATCTCTCGCCGAAGCAGTTTCGCCAAGCACCAGGCCAATACGTGCAGCTCCGGCGTCCACGACACGATGCATGCGCTCGGGGCACCGGTTGAAACACTCGGAAGTGCAACCGCACAGCTTTGCCTGATCGCTGCCGTCACCGTTGAGACGCGCCACGATGGCGTCAGTTATCTGCTCGATGAGTTGTTCGAGGTTGCCGTTGTTCGAATGTTGCATTGGGCTCTTGGCGATACGCGGTTGGGACCGCAACTCCGGTGCCGCAGCATTCTAACATTACTCCGCGTCACAGCTCTGTCAGAACCGGGAGCGGTAGCGACCGGGTTGTTTAGCTCTGTAGAACCGGGTCGCTACTGCTCCCCGTTCTGACAAGTACGTGAACCGCCAGC
>JACDCK010000206.1 GCA_013817595.1 Pyrinomonadaceae bacterium
GAGCGCCACTACTCTTTCTTAATGTTCTCATTGTCGCTACTTGCGGTCTCATTTATGAGTTACTCGCCGGGACGATCGCGAGTTACGTCCTCGGAGACTCAGTTACTCAGTTCTCTCTGATCATCGGGATCTATCTCTTCGCGATGGGGGTTGGATCCTGGCTTTCGCGCTTTATCGACAAGGGACTCGCTCGTCGTTTCGTCGATATCGAACTCGCCGTCGCCGTGCTGGGTGGATTTTCGGCGCCCCTGCTATTTCTCGCGTTTTCCCGCGTCAGCTATTTCTACGCCGTCCTCTATTTCCTGGTTTTTGCGATTGGTGTTTTCGTGGGCCTCGAGATACCACTGCTACTGCGCATCTTGAAGGATCAAGTCGAGTTTAAGGAACTGGTCTCTCGAGTTTTGGCGTTCGACTACATTGGCGCCCTGTTGGCTTCGATTCTGTTTCCCATTCTTTTCGTTCCACGCTTGGGGCTGATACGCACCTCCCTCGTGTTCGGGATGTTGAATGCCGGAGTGGCGTTGTGGGGAACCTGGCTGCTGCGGCCCTTGATTAAGGGCCGTATTAATGGACTCCGGTTTCGGGCAGGCGCGGTGCTGGTCCTCTTGCTGATCGGTTTGATCAAGGCGAACACGATCACCTCGATGGCCGAGGACGAAATGTTCGCCGACGAGATTATTCATTCGAAGGACACTCCCTATCAACGCATCGTCATCACGCGTGGTCGCGCGGGATTTCAGTTGTTCTTGAACGGCAATCTGCAGTTCAGTTCGACCGACGAGTATCGATATCACGAAGCACTGGTGCACCCCGCGATGATACTGGCAAAGAATCCGCGCCGCGTGCTGGTACTCGGCGGGGGTGACGGTTTGGCCCTGCGAGAGATTCTGAAGTACCCATCGGTCGAGCGCGTCACACTTGTCGATCTGGACCCGAACATGACGCAGCTCTCAAGTAGCTTTCCACTGCTGGCGAGTTTAAATCATCATGCGTTCGACGACCCACGCGTTCAGGTCGTGAACGAAGACGCCTTCGTATGGATAGAAGAGACCACCGAGCAGCCTTACGACACTGCCATCGTGGATTTCCCAGACCCTAACACCTTCGCACTGGGCAAGCTCTACACCACGCGGTTCTATAGCAGGCTGAAATCGAGATTAACTGAGAACGCTGCAGTAAGTGTTCAGTCCACGTCTCCCATGTTCGCGCGAAATTCCTTCTGGTGCATAATTCGTACGCTCGAAGCGGCCGGGTTCACAGTCAAGCCCTACTACACCGCCGTGCCTTCGTTTGGACTGTGGGGGTATGCGCTCGCGCGATCGTCTCCGTTCGACATTCCGCGACTTCCTCCCGCCGGGCTGCGTTTTCTCGACGACCAAACACTGGTGGCCATGTTCAGTCTCTCGGCGGATATTGGACCAGTGGCTGTGGAGGTGAACCGGCTCGATAACCAGGTTTTGGTGCGCTACTACGAGGGCGAATGGAAACGATTTGAGTGAAAAACGGAACCGAGACGGTAGCGACCGGATCCTAGATCAATTCGGCGGCAAATGCGGTTTTCCTTGGAGTTGAGTGCTCGATCCGGTCGCTCGCGGTTCCGTAATGTTGTCAAATATTGCCAATCTCTATGAGCACGTTTAATCGCCGCGAAATTCTGGCAGCATTCCTGGGCCTTCCCGTTGCGCTCGCGGCATGCCGCCGCAGCACGATTCCGCCGCTGCCCGTTGGTGAGATCGTCGGAGCCTCCGATGTGTTTGGTCATCGTTTGCGCGATGGCCAGAGCATTGAAGTCCCGGGGGATGCATGGGAACGCGTCCCCGTGGTGATCGTCGGTGGAGGTGTGGCAGGTTTGACCGCTGCCTGGCGCTTGCTCAAATCCGGCTTTGAACACTTTTCCTTGATTGAACTCGAAAGTGCCCCGGGCGGGACGTCTCGGTCTGGATCGAATCGCGTTACCTCGTTCCCGTGGGGCGCGCATTACATTCCGGCACCCATGAAAGAAAACCAGGCGCTCGTATCGCTGCTTGGTGAGATGGGCGTGATCGAAGGCAGCGACAAAAATGGCGAGCCAATCATCGGCGAGCAGTTTCTGTGTCGGGATCCCGAAGAGCGAGTTTTCTACAAAGGTCGCTGGTATGAAGGGCTCTACCTTCACGCGGGCGAAGCAGACGAGGACAAAGCACAACTCGCGAAGTTTAATGAAGAGGTTGCGCGTTGGGTTTCATGGCGCGACGGCCGCAGGCAACGGGCGTTCACGATTCCTGTTGCTGCTTGTTCAGACGATGCGGCGGTGACGGAGCTCGATCGCATTTCGATGGGCGAGTGGATGAACCAGCGGGGTTTCACGAGTGCTCGGCTTCGTTGGTCGGTCGACTATGCCTGCCGCGACGATTACGGCATGACCCTGGATCAAACGAGCGCGTGGGCGGGTCTGTTTTATTTCTGCTCGCGGGTATCAAAGCCGAACATTGAATCGCAGCCGTTGATCACATGGCCCGAAGGCAATGGACGCCTGGTTAATCACCTGTTTGACCAAGTCAAAGCAAAGGTGCACCTCGATCGCGCGGTATTGGAACTGATACCGGTGGAAGAGAGTGGGGGGTCGCGCGTCGACGTGGTTACGATTGATCGCGACGGACGAAACCCGCGCGGCCTAAAAGCCGATCGGGTTATATTTGCCGCGCCCCAATTCATGGCTCGGTACGTAGTGCGGCCGTACCGTGATCATCCGCCTCCACACATCAGCGAGTTTCATTTTGGATCGTGGATGGTTGCCAACCTCACTTTGAAGGATCGACCCGCTCCCGGTTCAAGACGTGATTTTCCACTCGCCTGGGACAACGTTTTATACGAAAGCCCGTCGCTGGGCTATGTCGTCGCTACCCATCAGCGCAGCCTTGACCGAGGTCCGACTGTATTCACATACTACTACCCGCTCTGTGACGAAGATCCTCGAACTGCTCGCACGCGGCTGCTGGAAACGGGTTGGGCGGGTTGGGCAGACGTGGCCCTGACCGATCTCTCTCGCGCACACGCCGATATCCGAAATTTGATCGAACGCCTCGACGTGATGCGCTGGGGCCACGCGATGATTCGCCCCCGCCCCGGATTCATTTGGGGGCCAGCGCGTCGCGAAGGAGCAGAACCATTTCGGCGCATTCACTTTGCGCACTCAGAATTGAGTGGCGTGGCACTCTTCGAAGAAGCATTCGACGTTGGGCTGCGTACTGCGGACGAAGTTCTGCGCCTTTTGGGAAGGAGTCAGGAGTCAGGAGTCAGGAGTCAGAAACCAGAAGATGAGAGTTACTCTGCAGTACCATAGAACGCATCAATTCTGTCTAGCTCCTTACTTCTGACTTCTGACTCCTGACTCCTGATTTACCTACACGAAGGACATCCACCGTTATTTTCGCGAGATCGCGAAGGCTATTCCGCGAGTGCGCGTCTTTACCGCGCCGGAGCGGTCTGAAGAAGGTAGAGAGCAGATTCTGGTTGCCGTTGGTGATGAAGTGCTACTCGCAAAGCTCGATCGCTACAAAGAGATTACGGCCAGGCTGGCCGATCCGCGCAGGATTAATGAAGTGGAAGCGCAAAAACTAATCGGCGAAGGCAAAGCCTTTTATTGGGCCTCCGGCTCTATTCATTCCCCCGAGACAGGTTCGCCCGAAATGTTGATGGAACTTGCCTATCGGCTCGCGGTTGAGGAAAGCCCAGTTCCCTTCCTTTACACGTCCACGGGCGCCGGTCCTTACAACGCCTGGCTGGATCCGATTACAGTCGACGAATGGAATCTCCTGGCCTACCACGAAGTGGGGGAGCTAACGAAGCGGGGCGTTCCGGGCGTTTGGACCCATGGTTTCTACGACGGCTGGGCACCAAACTACATGTTTAGACACAGAACACTAGGCTTCAATCGAGGGACGGTGGGGCCTCACAATTAAGCTCGCTTGCGATTAACTTACCCGCCAAGTAAGATTCGAATCGACACTTCCCTATATGGAATTTACCGTAGCAATTACCGGGGCCTCGGGCTCAATTTACGCCCAACGCACGCTCGCTCACATGGTCAGGAGCGGCGTGGTTGAACGCATTAATTTAATCATGTCGGAGGCAGCTCAAACGGTGGCGCGGGTCGAGCTTGGCACGGATCTAAGGGACGCTGATAACAGCAAAATTAATCAATGGCTTAATCTGAAATCAGACTCTAAACTGGTTCATCTCCACCGTTTGGACAACATGGCGGCTAAGCCTTCGTCCGGCTCACATCCGCAGCAAGGCATGGTTATTGTTCCCTGCTCGATGGGAACCCTCGGTGCGATTGCCTCAGGTGCCGGAACAAACCTGATTCATCGGGCCGCGGATGTAACGCTCAAGGAAGGACGCCGGCTGGTAATTGTGCCTCGCGAGACTCCTTTCAACGCCATTCACCTTGAGAATATGTTGCGCCTGGCCCGTGCGGGTGCCCACATCGTTCCCGCAAGCCCCGGGTTCTATCATCGTCCGCAAACAATTGAAGCCCTGGTGGACCACATGGTCTTTCGCATACTTGACCATTTGGGCGTTCCACATTCCGAATCCACCCGCTGGAAGGGACTAAAAGAGCAATCAAACGAATTGGCAGGCGTGGGAGAGGATTAGCTCCGGAAAGCTCAGCAATGGCTACACTTCTCCGGAACGTTCGCATTACGCTCGAGATGATCAAGATCGAGCACACCCTCTTTGCGCTCCCTTTTGCTTTTCTGGGAGCCGTACTGGCGGCGAATGGATTTCCTTCAGCTCGTCAGGTTCTGTGGATCACACTGGCGATGGTTGGCGCGCGGTCAACAGCAATGGCCTTTAACAGAATTGCCGATCGCGAATACGATGCCCGAAATCCTCGAACCAAGATGCGGGCGCTGCCGGCGGGTCTTTTGCCGGCGAGTTTCGCTTGGGTATTCACGATAATCTCAGCTGCAATCTTCTTCCTAGCCGCCGCGGCGTTGAATCGTCTCACACTGACTCTGGCCCCGGTTGCCCTTGCCAGCATCCTACTCTATTCACTTACCAAGCGCTGGACGTTGCTGTC
>JACDCK010000025.1 GCA_013817595.1 Pyrinomonadaceae bacterium
TCTCTGGGGAGTTAAGATACCGTGAGAACTGAAGATGTTTATGCCTTAATTTTAGGCTCTGGCCCGGCGGGGTTGGGAGCGGCATATCGGCTCACCAAATCGGGGGTCGCACCAGTTGTGCTGGAAAAAATGCATGTCGCCGGCGGTTTGATGCGCTCGATCCAACGAGGTGTCTTCAGCGTCGATCTGGGACGTAAAGAATTATACAGCCGTATCCCTGATGTCGACCGTTTATGGACGGAAGTATTAGGCGATGCTTACCGACCCTATCCCCACCGTGTGGGTGTCGTCTATCACAATCATATTTTTGAGATCGAACGAAAATATCGTGGGGTTCGTCGTGGCGTGCCGTGGCCGATGTTCTTCTTAGGTGTGCTGGACTATCTGCGGTATGCGATCAAATTCCGTGTAAAACCTATGCATAATTATGAGGAATATCGCTACCGTCGACGTGGCCGCCGGTTCACCCGCATGTTTGCCCAGGGATTTATCGAAAAATTTGAGGGTAAAAGATGGGCTGAGATGCCACCAGAAGAGGAAGTTGGTGTGCAACAGGCGACTCTTGTCGAAGTGGCTTTAGGCACGCCGACAGCGATGGGGCAGACACACTGGCGTCATCCGGCAAAAGGCAGTGGACAGATCAGCCAGTCTCTGGAACAACACATCCGGGAAGCCGGAGGCTCTTTTCATTTTGGTACCCAAGTGTCAGAGATACACGTGTCGGACGGACGCATTACACAAGTCTATGCGAAGACCGAAAACGAGGAACTCGTCTTTCATCCCAAGCACGTCGTGTCTAGCCTCCCACTAGAGGCCCTCTGTCAGTTCATCCTGCCCAACGCGCTCGGAACGGGCTCCCAGGATGTAACCGGCAAGACGCCCGTTGGCAAGAGTACAATTCTGGTCTACATCTTTTCGGCTGCGCCTCCCATTTTCCCCCACGCTTGGTTGAACGTAACGTGCCCGACAACACGCATCGGGAGAATTACAAACTATGCAGCGTTTAATGGTGAGATGGTCCCAAAGGGCCAGACCTGTTTGTGCGTTGAGTTTTTCTGCACCGGCTCTGATCCCCTGCTCGATCTGGAAACCGAAGCGCTACACACCCTAGCGCTTGAAGGATGTGCCAAGTTCGGCTTGTTGGCGCCCGCCACCTGCTTTGATCATCTTGTCCTCAAGCTACCCGGGGTAGATGCCGCCACCAAATGGCAAGACTGGATCACGGACGCACGTCAACAACTCCTGACCGCGATACGGCCCATTGAGAATTTATACAACGTGAATCGCCCAGGAACAGACAAAGCGACCTATGCCGGTCTTCAGGCAGCTGAGGCGATGCTGACAGGTGACCGAACTGCCTTTGATCGGCTGACGGACCCGCTCTCCGATGGTTTCCTCTAGAAATCGTAAGCGGGGCGGGTATAAGGAGAGGGGTCAAAGAGCCTAGAAAGGTTTGCTGTTAGTAAACTTAAACTGGAATCGCTCTAGAATCAGACTGTACAAACCGCAACAGCAGGCCCAGAAGGGTCGCCGTCAAACTGCATGCGTCAAGAAGGAAGGAGAGTCACTAGATGTGCTTCGATCTCGTCGATCGGCGCGTGACATATTAGGGGCGTGTACGGGAATTCCCCGCCAGAGGCCTTACTTTTACCCACAAGTTAGTTTTTGCGAAAGAGAAGCCAATCTGGATCGATCTCCCCCGGTTTTTTCCGTCTTCTTCGGTTTGGTCGTTCTTACCGATGTATCACAGAAAGTAGCTGTCTGTGCCAATCTCATATGCTTCGTTTTAGCGTCTTATTTTCTAAAACATGAATCTCTTTAACTTTCCGTCAATCATGTTTAATCTTTGTTCATGTGCGAGGGTGTGAATGCCAACAATATCTGTATCCCAATTAGGTTCTATTGAATCAATCTCTCTTTCCTCATATTCAGTTTCGCTTAACTTAATCACCTGGTTGATTTTTATGCCATAACCATACCCCTTGCTACTATTCTGTGAAGGCCTATAAATGTCGCTATTATGCTCAAAAATTCTGCCAGCGGGCCTGGCTTTTCTTACGTCAGATACGATGGGGTTTTGAGAATGTGGAATCCAGTTATTACTTACAGGATCCTCGGAGAAGAATAGAAACAGTTCGTCCCAATCTGAAGCCCCATCGTTCTCCTTCAGATTCGTGAAAAGCCACCATCTCGTTCGATAATGAAATAGCGTAGTATCAAAAGCTGTTACTTCCTCCATTAGATTCTTGTGAAACTCCCATTTGTTTGGAAACTCCACGCATCTATAAAGTTCAATGGTGTGATTTGAAGACGATTCTGGGATCATGTAGTAATCTCCCTTCCACTTAAAAACGAAAGGATAAGAGAGATGATATGGTCTCTCAAGGATTTTTATTGAGTTGCCATAGCTACCCTTTTCGTTCATGACAAGCAATGAAATACGCCCTTTGCCGCGACTGTATAGGTATTCCTCAATAAAGATGTAATAAAGATCATCTTTGTAAATGATGTGGGGGTCCGCCCAAAATCTATCTTTGGGCGGCACTATCTTTTTGAATCTCCAAAAGGATGTTGAGAGTTCATCGCGCAGGTCATACATTAAAATCCATTGTTCAAAGAAGATTGAATGATTGATCTTGAGTTTCGCATACCTGATCCAGTGCTTAAGGAGCAACCATAATAATTCAATGTTCCTAGGTTTCGAGTAGAGCCGCTGAGAATAGAAGTGCAAACGTTTATTCTCGGCTCGTATTTTGTTAAAGAATAGTTCTTCCCCTTGTTGATGTAACTCTTTTAGCTTTCTAGGGATGAATGATAGTGTCTTCCAGTAATTATTGTTGCGGCTTCGATTAACTAATAGATGATCGGTTGCCGAATATGATCTATAAAGGATCAAGCCATTATCCAGATCTGTAGTCAGCATTTGTAATACAGATTCAGTTGTAGGCTGACGTTCGAGAACCTCCCAGAATCCTGCTGGCCCACCTCTATTGAGGTGATTGTCGCCATGACGGTAAGACCAGACGCCAAACCTCGAAGATTCTAATATCTTGCCCTTCGGAATCCTGAATCCCAGTCGAATGAAAACATCAATTTCATACTTCTTAATCTCCTCTATGTCTTGGTCTGTAATTGAGTGGATATGTTTTGTCTGTTTTGTCCTTACTTTTATTGTTGGAATATTAGCTAGCAGTTTTATCGCGCACCTGGTCTCAAAGGCATTAGGGGTTAGCTTAAATAATCTGTTTTCAAAGCGACTATAGGCTACGTGCAATAAAAAATTCCGGTCATCTAAAATTCTAGAAAAGATATTCCTCTTTGTCTCCTGAGACTCATTCAAGACAATCAATTTAATGGCGGCATAATCTGAGTGCTTAATCCTGTCCAGCATCAAGTATGCCCAAGCGGGGATTTCCAATGCGTCCATCAGAAGCCCTATTCGTAATATCTTGTTGTTCTGACTTTCCATTTTTGAGCCTCCTAAGCTTTACTTGGCAATTCCAAGACTGTGTGAGATTGAGTCTCTGAGCTTATCGTAAGCTTAATAAGGCGGTAGGCCTATACCTTGTTCAAGCGGATGGTGATCACCCTTCAGAGAGAAATAAACTCTCTCCTTTGACACACTTCCACCTGGAAAAGCAGTAGTGCTTCTCGGTAGCAAGCGTGTCACCAATTGGTTGAGTCCGCACGACGCACTCCTTTGTGATTGATCGTTTAGGTTATGCTGGCGGGAGAGGGTCTCTCGGCAGTAGAGGTGTAGGTCTGGCGGGAGCTGGGGGCTTCGCAGAACGCGCACGTGGAACACGCGCAGCATATACTCCAGTCGCTGAAGAATGTCAACACAAGAGTTCAGCTTGGGTGTGCGACAAATTTGTGGGTGCTGATTGCTAGCTTGCGGCGCGCATTTCCCAAAACTCCTCCCAGCGGCCACTCAGCTCAGCGCAGCGGAGGGCAATGATGGCGTTAGCGCCACCCACGCTCCAGCGCATACCGGAGCGCTTCAAGCGTTGGCCCACGATGGTTTTGCAACCAGCTTCGATCACCCCTGAGCCAATGAACGATAGGCACCGGTGAAACTCCGCATACCGCATGCGTTCGCAATTGTGCTGGAAGTAATTGATTGCTTTGCGCAGCTCGGCTTGCGCTTGTTCAGCTGTGGGTCGCAGCCGCCGCAAACCGCTCGACGTCACGGTTATCCCCACCCACATGCCGATGGTCCGCAGAGATTCTTCCGACGTCATCTATCGCACACTGGGAGAGAAATGGGACGCAGGTCATTGAAGAAATCAAAGATTGCTACGAGCGAGGTCAGCCGGCCCTGGTAGGTACTGTCTTCTTAGAAACATGTCCAAAAAGTCCTTATTTTTCGCCATTGGCAAGTTTCATCTCGTTATCTGCTTGTCGCAGACGAGCAAAGCTACTCGGTTGAAAATTCAGAGTTGATTGCTCGCCGGCTGCAGAAAGAGGCAGTGCCGCATAACGTTTTGAACGCCAAGTACCACGAGCGCGAAGCGGAGATCGTGGCCCAGGCGGGACGCAAAGGCGCAGTAACTATCGCCACCAACATGGCGGGCCGCGGTACCGACATTCTGCTGGGCGGCAATCCCGACTTCATGGCGCGGGAGTTTTTGAAGAGTGAAGAGATCGATCCCGATGAAGTTACTGAAGAACAATGGTCGAGAGCTTTCGCGAGTGCGAAGCGTATCGTCGAAGCGGAGCACAAAGAGGTCGTAGGGATTGGCGGACTTCATATCGTCGGCACTGAGCGCCACGAATCACGCCGCATCGACAACCAGTTGCGCGGACGTGCCGGCCGCCAGGGCGACCCAGGATCGTCGCGATTCTTTCTTTCGCTGGAAGACGACCTGATGCGGATTTTCGCTGGCGACAAGGTGAAAGCCCTGATGCAGCGTTTGGGAATGGAGCAGGGTGTGGCCATCGAGTCGAAGATGGTTTCGAAGCGCATTGCCTCGGCGCAGAAGTCGGTCGAGGGCCGCAACTTCGAGCAACGCAAACACCTGCTGGAATACGACGACGTCATGAACAAGCAGCGCGAGACTATTTACGGTCTGCGCCGACAGTTGATGGAGGAACCCGATCAGCGCGATTACCTGCTGGGGGATCCGCCGAAGTCGGGAGTCGGCTATGACCTGCTGTCCAATCTGACGAAGCAATACCTTAATCCAAGATGTTTCCCCTGACGACTGGGATGTCGATAACTACAAGCTTCAGATCAAGACTATTTACGATCTCGATGTCGATGCCGAGAAGATTAACCTCCACGAGATGGCGTCGGACGAAGTGTCGGATGCTATCTGGGAGAAGCTCAAGGTTAAGTACGCCAAGAAAGAAGAGCAAATCGGCGTGGAAGCGATGCGTACTTACGAGCGCATCATCATGCTAAACATCATCGATGCGCAGTGGAAAGACCATCTGCTTTCACTAGATCACCTGAAGCAGGACATTGGTCTGGTCGGCTATGGGCAGAAGGATCCGCTGGTTGAGTACAAGAAACAGAGCTTCGATCTATTCCAGGAGATGCTCGCGCATCGATACCAGCACAATCCGATCGCTCTTCAATCTTCAGGTGGTCTCCGAAGAACCTCCCGAGGCGCTGCGCCAGCGCCGCCTGCCGCGTCGCTCGACAAAAGGTTATCGCGGCCAACTGCCGGGCGATGGTCAGGCGCGCCAAACTCGCATCCATCCCCTGGGCCACGCGGGCATCGTAGCCAGGCTTGAAGGGGTTTGGGCGGCTGCCGGGAGACATTAAGTACGAAAGCGAGCGCGTGCACGTTTATGTTCCGATTGTTTCCATGCTGATTTTTTCCCTCGCCCTGAGTTTGATCTTCTATCTCATTCGCAGATTTTTCTGATCTCCTCACTTCGCACTTCGATCCCCCTGAGTGCTTGCGGAGCACCGGGAGGTGCCAGAGTGCCGGGGCAGTAGCCCGACTGTTAAGGAGGGCTCGGCAAGAGTGGTTGAATGGTGAGTTGGCTGTCCGCCACACCGTTACTCGCGGCGAGACTGAGGCGGGCGGGCTTCCCATCGCACTGATGGAAGTCTCGGGATCCCCGTCTCGGGACTTAGGACCTGGGTGGTCATCAAACGAGCGCGGCACTCCCAGAATGCGATGAAGTGAGGTGTTGATCGGAATGCCTCTCAGTTAATACCACGAGACTCCCTGCGCTATACTGGCCCAGTGCTTCCATTGTCAAACATACGTGATGAATCAGAGAGACCGCATCAGTGAGATCCTTGCCACCTATCAGAAACACGGGTGGCAGCTGCGACGGCTGCTGCTGCTCCCTGAAACACGCGCCGAAGCAGTCAATGATGATGAGCACACGTTTGAAGGGGCTAGAATTGAAGATGCGAATGTAGACGCCCTGTGGTTTTCCCGTCCCTCACATAGTAAACGCGAAGCTTGGGAATTGCGGCTGATAGCTGAAACACCTTATGCGTTGTTTGAAACTTTTGAAGCTGACGAGCCGGAAGAAGCTCGCGAAGAAGTGCGCCAGGAAATGGGAGCAAGGATGAGCGAATTTGCGAAGCGCCCATGAGCGCCAGTATGCGACTCAGATTCCCACGAGCGTTCGCAGACCCTACCGCAAGCTAAAACTAAGAGCAGATAAGTCGTGCAATCGAGAAGCAAACAAAGCGCTTTCGAATTGCAATTTCTGGAAACAAAGTGGGTATGCTGGAGAGCCCGGACTTTGTTCGCGGAATCATCTCTAAATGAGAGTGGAGGTTAGCCGTGCAGGCTGAGGTGCACAGCGGTGGGCGTGCGGGGAAATAAGGACTACTGCTTACCCATCTTCACTGGTATCTCGAGTTTCTCTGCGCCGCGCATCAATACAATCTTTACAGTGCTATAAGGTATCGCGCGTATCACGCGAGAACTAAGTTCTTCAGGAGTGCGGATGGGCGTTCCGTCAAACTCAATAATGATGTCGCCTTCTTTTACTCCGGCGAGATCGGCAGGGCGGCTCTGGCCAATATCATTCACCTTCACACCGAAAATCTTTGTGCCGGGGATCGGGACACGCTCGGTGTCGTCATCGTCAAAACCAAATAGACCACGGCCTTCAGGTCGATTCCGAAAATCTTTTACCAGTCGATCAAAATCTTCTTTGGAGACCGTGGTCAGCGTCGTGCTTTTCGGCTCACCATCTCGGATGTAAATCACCTCGACAGGTTTTCCAATGGGAGTGCGACGCATTAAGTCAGTCATCTCATCTTCATCATGGACGACCTGACCGTCGAAGCTGGTTATTACGTCTCCGCCGATGAGTCCCGCTTTATCTGCCGGGCCTCCGGGAGGCTCGACGTTATCGAAGGTGACCCCGCCTTCGCCAGTCTCAAAAGAACTAACACCGACATAAGTACGGGAAGGGGGAGGAGGCGCTGAAGACGTGGGAGTGATGCTTCGACGTATCGGCGTCACGACCGCCGTGAAGGCAGCGGCCACGATGAAAAAGATCAACAGTCCTATAAACATCCATGTCATCCCGCTCATCTTCTTGGCTCGCTTAGCCATTTGACTTCCAGTCCCCGGGATCATGGGCCCACCTGATATGCCGTACGCGGTGGCAAAGGGTTGTTGCGACGAGGCGGCACTATTGTCTGCCAGATTCACTGGCCGGCCATTCTCGAAACGAACTGTCTCTGTATATTCGGCTGGCCCCTCACCCAACCGAAAGCCGCAGTTGCGACAAAAACGCAGGTCGCGCGGCATTGGTGTGCGGCAGTTTGAACAGATCGTGATGCTCGAATCTGTCTGTGATTTTATTGGCATTCCGTGATTCCGGGACATGAGAACGTCTACCACTCTTAGAGCTAGAGGTTAAGAAACGCCTCCAGAGCCTATACGCCAAATAAAGCTTTCTGGTTGCATCGAGGCTTGAGCACATTGTAGGTCGTATAGTAATCGAGACTCAATTTTGATGGGATTCTTCTGCTTATAAGCCTTTTTATATGAATCAAGGGGCTGGTGAGTGGCCCGCCAGGACCCGCTGATAGACATCTGCGCGCCTTAGGTGCAGAATCCTGAAGTCTTTTGGGCGTGTTCACGTGTCCAAAACGCAATGAACTCCGGAGGAATTACCTACTTGGAAATCACAAAAGCTCTAGCGGCTCTCCAGCCGCTTTACGGCAAGGACAATGTCGAGATTGTAACGCTCGACGGCCGGCGCGTGCGCGGCAAAGTTTGGAGCATGAAAACCACCCAGGCCCTAACCACTCCGAGCGTGAAAATTGAATGTGCCAATGGCGAGATCGTCAAGATCCCATTTCCCTCAATCGCCGAAATTAAAGACTACAACTAGCTTGCTCCATGTGGTTCGCAGGCGATGTTTCTGCGCGACCCGGTTCAGTGATTCGAGTCTCGCGTTTCTCTTCCTCATCGCGTATAGTACGCCGTTTTAGATTTCGAAGCATCCGGAAGTTTGGGGGACATGATCGACCTTGTCATTAATGATTGAAGATTTCGGAGGACGCGTGGCCACCGTTTGGTCGGAACTCCGTCCCACAACGCGGGGCCTAGTTGAACGAGCGCTACAGGCCTCTAGTGCATCTTCGTCCCAGGTGCGTAAGGTCCCCTACGACCCACGCGCGGATCTGGAATTGAGCCGCTTGCTGACAGCGCTTGATGATCGGGCGTTGGACCCGGGCGCGTCGTTGGACAGCGAAAAGGGAGATCAACTAAAGCACGTTGCTGACACTTGCGCTGCGGTCCTACAGGAGAAGTCGCAGTCGGCCGAAGTTTTCGCCCAGCTCGTGCGCCGGGCCGAACAGCAGCGCGACTACCGACGCATTGATGTCCTGGCAGATGCACTGACCTCGCGGTTTGCTCCAAGCGAGATTTGTGAGCTGGCACGTTCGGAGGATGTGGTTGTGCGAGCGCTTGCCAATGAAGCATTGGCCCAGTTTCCGACATCCGTGCTGGTGGGATTATTGAGTGATCCGGTCGATTCGGAGATTGCTCGCGATGCCCTCCGCCGCCAGGCGATGGAGTACGGCTCAGAAGAGGCTCGTCAGATAGTTAAGGCTCTCGACCAAGTCGACGAACTTTAGTAGAGTCAGTTGTTTTCGATTGCAACCTGGCGTCTTGGCGGCTCGTTTTTAATGGATCCACGGAGCGTGCGCGCCCCCAATCTCATTCAAGCGCTCCACGACCTGCTTAATAAGCCAATCTGGAGTGGAGGCGCCGGCAGTGACCCCAACGCGGCCCACACCTTGAAGATCGCCAGGACTGATCTCAGAGGGTGTTTCAATCAAGAAGCTTTTCTCACATTGCTCCTGACAGACGGCCAGCAGCTTGACGCTGTTAGATGAATGTCGGCCGCCGATGACATAAAACGCATCAACCTCGCCAGCCAATGCTCGCGCTGCATCCTGCCGATCCCGCGTAGCGGAACAGATCGTGTTAACCACTTGAGGCTCAGCGTCGGCCTTTTTGCGTACAGCTTCGGCAACTTCGAGAAAGGTCTTCAGTTTGATGGTGGTCTGCGAAACCACGAGAGGTGAGCGCAGAGTTGGCAGTGAGGCCACCTCGCTGGCGTCACGCACAACGTAGGTATTGTTGGGCGCGTAGCCGACTACGCCGATCATTTCGGGATGATCGGGATTACCCGCAACGACAACATCGCGTCCCTGTTCAGCGGCCCGTTCGGCGAGATGCTGCACTCTGGTAACGAACGGGCAAGTGGCATCGATCACTTGAGCGGCACGCTGTTCCAGATCTCGCTGAACCTGGGGCGTCACACCGTGTGCACGAATCACAGCAATAGTGTCGCCATCGGCTTCCCCAGGAGAGTCGATCGTGGACACGCCCTTTTCGCCCAGTCGCTCCATCTCCTGGGCATTATGAATTAACGGGCCCAGCGAACGGATGGGGCGCGCGCCTTCCGCCACCGCCTCTTCGACCATCTCCACGGCGCGCTCGACGCCAAAGCAGAATCCGTACTCGTCGGCCAGCAAGACTTCCATAATGTCCTTCGAACCTCGAAAGATTAGTTTACAGGCTCTCGGCCTGTTCGGATCGATCGCGATGGCAGGCGCGTTTCCATTCCTCCCGCAGGCGATCACCACCCGCGACACGTGCGTCAATCCACTCGATGTCTTTCTCGATTAGAGAGCTCACGTTGCTCAAGAATTTCTTCTTAAGATCCCCAAGCTCATGCGCCACGTTCGGCGGCAGGATGGCATAAGAAGCGTCGCCGACATAACGCAACGCGTCATATACCGCGTTCCAAGCATTATCAACAGATTCCCTGGGTTCCGACATAATTAAAGCCTCCTTACGAAAACCTTTGCCGCGGACTTGCGGCAAACTCATTCTAGCACCACAGCTTTACGACCGCACGTCCTCCGCCGTTCCGAGCAATCCTGTGAAAGCGGAAACCGGGATAAGGCTTGTCCGGCGGGGCCCGCTGTCAGTCTGCGCCGATTGTGAGCGCAATAATTGGCCACATTTGTTCGGCCCAGAACTCATACCCCTTGTCTGAGGGGTGAAAACCGTCCTCGGAGAAAAACTCGGGATGCGACGGGAGCTGTTCGTGGGTAATGGTGTAAGCATCAAACACGCTTACTTCATGGCGTGAAGCAATTTCCTCGATCTTTCGGTTGAAGGCAACTATCAGCTGATGATATTCGGCTCGGCTCGGTTTGGGGATGCGCGGCGCGGTCGAAATGTCGGGAAGGTTCGTAAGCACAATCGCGGCTTTGGTATTGCTGTTGAGACTGCTGAGAATCTCGTCGTAGTTCTTTGAAAACTGTTCAAGACTAATGTCATGACCGATGTCGTTGATTCCGATGCCTAACGTTACGAGGTGGGGATCTGCGCGCAGCGCGGGGTCCAATTGATTACGCAACACATCGGACGTCGTCGCACCGCTAACGCAGAGGTTCGTCAATTCTGAACCCTGCCTGTGCCTGCCTATGCGTTGGAATAGACGCGCGACATACCCGCCATCTCTGGCGCCGACACCGGCTCCGGTTGAATCTCCCAAAGCCAAGTACCTGATTGGTGCCGTCATAGAATCGCTCAACCTGTTGCGTGAAATATGTGTGAGTCTGGGCGCGGGGGCGCCGCGCTGTCTGGGTTGTTCACCGGAGTTACATCCAGCCATGAAAGCCAGCAGAGCCAGCGTGCTTCCCACAAGGATTGCAACTCGAATCGTGTGCATATTTCAAACTTAATTCTTGAATGCAGAGTTACCTTAGTCCTTATTTTATTGTCCGCAGCATAGCGAACGACTACTAGCTTTCAAAGTGCGGGTGTGCGATGGAGTGCTGAAGAGACAATTCGCCCGCCGATTGTGCCCTGCAGTAGAACACAACCTGCGCGCGAGTGTTTTCGTTTTGGTAATGCCGGTCTCGGGTGGGAAAACTACTCGATCGAACCCGCCAAACCTGTTTGGCTTGCCTGGCTTTCCTTTACGAGCGGTCGACAGCGAGCTTTGTGACCTCTGTTGGCATTACCGGATGAAAAGTTTTTCCATAATTAGCGACAATCTTGCGCACGTAGTCTTGAGTCTCATTATAAGGAGGCACGCCGCTGTATTTGTCGACCGCACCTTCGCCCGCGTTATAGCCCGCGAGTGCCAGCTCGACGTCGCCGTTGAACCGCTTCAACAGCCAGCTCAAGTATTTTGTTCCGGCTTCGACATTACAGGCCATGTCGTGTAGGTCAGTGCAACCAAACCTGCGCGCGGTCGCCGGCATAAGTTGCATGAGGCCCTGGGCTCCCGCGTGAGAAAGTGCTTTGGGTCTGTACTTCGATTCCTGCCAAATTACCGCATGGATGAAACGAGGGTCGATACCATGACGCCCACCTGCACGAAAGATAATGCGGTCCAAATCAGGATCGCCCGAAGTCGGGATATCCTGCTGTCTCATGTCTTCTAGCTGAGTTGTTGCAGATGTCGCGAATCCGGGACCGAAAAATATGCCAGTGAAATTCGTAACAAGGAACAAAGATATAATCGCAAAAGGGGCGAACTTAGCAGAGCGCAAGTGGGCCATACTTCGGGTCAATTTCATTTAATGAGTTCTCCATGTTAGCGATGGCCACGGCCATCTAAAATTTCGTTCTAAACCTTTGCGACGCATGGGGGAAACCATTTACAAAGAACATGTAATCAAAACCGAAGCTCAGATGAAGATATGGTGTCGTTGGTTGCTTTTCTGTGACAAAGCTCATCGGCTAAGTCCTGCAAATTCTAAGGCTTAACTTGTATTCAAACAGGTCAGTGCTAAAGACGAGTATCGCGAAACTCTTGGGTTGAATCGTTCATCTTGAAGGGTTAATTCTTCTTATTTGAAGCATTGGTTGGAGGAGTGTTCGTCCGAAAGTTGTTGCAGATTGATTACCGCGTCTAATTGATGTCCTGTTAGGTGACAGACGGAACCGAGTAAGTGTCTTTTTTCCTGTTAGTCTTGATTCCAAAATAAAGTAATAAACGAAACAGTTACCGAGCTAACTAGCTTTGAAGCCCGCTACCGCACACCAGGAGACCTGGAATTTAACGTTTTTCGGCAAAGCCTCAGTAATAACGGCAGCGTCGTTGACGAGCGGCACCTGCGAGAAGTTACCGTGCTGCTTACGTTGGACGAGTTGGAGCGATTGAAGGGAATCATCCGGGAGGCGAAAGCACGTCTCGACGAGATCAAATGACAAAGACAAAGAGCGGAAGCAAGCCCACGTTCCCGATCTTTGAGACCTTCCGAGTCGAGTATTTGGCGCCTCCATTGAAGCCTTTTCTGCAGCGCATGGCATGTGTTGATAATGAAGCTCGAGGTAGGAAGGTGGACTTGACCCCGCTCTTGGTTACGCTCTCACTCAGCAAGCGCTGACGCTATCTGACCGGTTCGCGCAAAACTGCCGCCGCCGCAACTGCGGCGATTCGCGCTGCTTCGGGGTGGGCTTCTCTTAGTCCAGCAATTTGCAGGAGCGCTTCACCGGTGCGGGAAAGCATGCGAAAGAGATCGCCTTCTTCAGCTCGGGTTTCGCGTACTAGCGTGCTCCAGTCAGCGCCTTTGGCCCAGCGGGCGGAAGCTCCGGCTGCAGAAAAGTTGAGTTCGGGCGCCGGTTCAATTCCGTGCTTCCACTCTTCAGATGACACGCGGAACCCAGTATCTTCAAACTCTGCCAGACTGCTCACAAGTGAGTCGTCCAATTCAATCTCACCATAGTCACGGTCTTCGTCAGCACTGAGGGCTGCCATCACCGCGGCCATCCGGGCCGGATCGAGAGTTCTGAAGAGCCCGCTCGCCAGAGCCTCCCCCACAATTAGCGGGCGATCGATGTGAAGATCGGCTAACCAACGTCCGCGTTCGGTAACTTTCTCCGCTTCAAAATCCAGGTAGCCAAACGACGCCAGCACTTTCGCCCGCTGCTCGAAGGGCTGCCATACCTGATCACGCAATGTCTCCCGGCGTCGCTTGGTTCGCTGTATAGCTTCCGCCTCGCCCATCACTTCCCACAGAGCCCGGGTACACTTTACCTTCAGCTCCGAGCTCAAATTCGAGGGCAAGATTGATTCAATCATGTCTTCGATCAAACCTAGCGCGTCGGATTCTTCATCGCGAACATCGCGCAGACGAGGCTCGGTGAGCACCAGCTCTTTGCCCCGGGCATGGATCTCCTCAAAAGCTTCTTCAGTCGCCTCGTCACGCAGGGGATAACTAGGCGAGTAAACCCTACCAATGCGTTGCAGCGGAAAACTTGCGCTACGACCGTCTTCGCGAGTGCCGACGATGTTGCCATCGCGTCGTTGCGTAACCAAAACCAGGCGCTTTCCGCTTCGGCCAATGCCGACAACACGGCCAGGTTGCACCGACTCGTCCAGCCAGCGGAGCAGTACTTCGGTCCTCGTCTGTGGCTTCGCCTCCTGGAGTCTGGTGCGGGCACTGACCAGGCGCTCAAGACCGAGCGCTGTTGAAAGCGAAATCTGGCAGGCCGCTTGTTCCAACTTTGTTTTGATCTTGGCTTCTTTTTCAGCGCGCTCCTGTTCCAATTGCGTGGTCTGCCTGGCAGCATCGCGATGAGCAAAACTCTTTTCCGCAATCTCGCGCACCTGGGCAAAGTTTCCATACGCGTCGAGCAGGTTGAGCAATGTCGAATATGTGGCTCGAAACTGACTGATCAGAGGATCTGGTCGGGCTTGGAGTAACTCCGCGATCTTTTGCGGGTTCTGGTGCAAACCGGGTGCGGCTACGACAAACCCGACTTTGTCACGCCCACGTCTGCCGGCGCGGCCCGTCATCTGCTGAAGTTCAGAAGCAGTTAATTGTCTCCAGCCGCTTCCGGTGCGCGCGTCAGCACCCGTTAGGACTACAGTGCGCGCGGGAAAATCGACACCTGCAGCGACGGTAGCCGTGGCGAAGATCGCATCCAGAAGGCCGGCGCTCATCAGTTTTTCGATTGCGAGTTTCCATGCGGGAATGTGACCCGCATGATGCGACGCTACTCCGCCTCTAATGATTGTGTCCCAGTGACGATGACCGCGAGCTTCCGGGTGCTCTTTGATAAAGTCTTGCATGAAATCGCGGCGGGCGTCGTGACGACTCACATCGGGGTCGCGTCTCATGAAGGCAGCCTCGGCAGCCGCCTGATCACAGCGCCGCCGGGTCGGTAGAAAAACAATAGCCGGGAGCAAATTGTAGGTGCCCAACGCCCTGAGGAGTGTGGCCGGCGGCATCTCTGGCATGCTGAGTTTCATACGAACTCTCCTGACTCAGAACCTTCTTCGATGACCGCCTAAGGGTGTGAGCCGCTCCTCGCGAGCACGGTCCCCCATGGCCACGATTTCCGGATTGAGCCGCCCGGTGTCGTTCAGCAGAGGAAGCAAACGTTGGTCTGGAAGCAGCAACGCCGCTTTCAATGGAACAGGCCGGTCGCCTGGTCGCGTCACCACGCCGCAGCGCACTCCACGCACTTCTTCAATCCATCGGGCAAACTCATCGGCATTGCCAATTGTGGCTGAAAGCAACAGCAGGCGAATTCGCGGCGGAGACAGAATGATCGCCTCCTCCCAGACGTGCCCTCGCTCTTCGTCAGCCAGATAATGTGCTTCATCCAGAACCACCAGATCAGCGCGCACATCGTGACCTGAGCGTAGCGAGTCGAACAGTTGATTGCGATAGATTTCGGTGGTGCCCACGATCAGAGGCGCGTCGGGATTCTCTTTGCGATCCCCGGTGAGTATGCCGACTCGCTCAGCCCCGAATTCGGCACTGAATTCCTGATACTTGGAGTTTGTGAGTGCCTTAAGTGGAGACGTGTACCAGGCGCGTTTGGCCGACCCGATTAGACGGCGAATCTCTTCACGCGCAATCCAGGTTTTACCGCTGCCCGTCGGCGCGGTGACCAAGACATCCGCGAACTCAAGAGCTGCGAGGGCCTCGAGCTGAAAGGGATCCGGCTTGAACGGCGCCGCCGGAGGAGTGCCGATTCCTTCGAGTAGTTTACGCACTTCACGCGTCTGAGCAAACGCCCGCGGCGGCGCCAGGTTCGAAGTATCGGCCGCATGTTGGAAGCGTTTTGTGTCAGTTCGGCTGCCGGTCTTGCGCTCGCTTCTTCTTCCTTTAATTCTTGTGCCTTTGGCACGCGCCCGTCTCATCGAGGTTATTCTAACCCAGTGCCTAGCTGAGACTCCGGTTGGCGAGGCAGAAGGCACACCATCCCGGAGGGATTTAAGTTAATAGCCGTGGGCGAGCGTTGCGCGACGCCCACGGATAGCGAAAGAAAAATGTCTTGACCCTGAAGGGGTCTCAGGTTTCCGGCTCTGTTCGACCCTTTCAGGGTCGGGAATCTCTTCTCCGAGCCACC
>JACDCK010000026.1 GCA_013817595.1 Pyrinomonadaceae bacterium
AAAACCTGTAGGGGTGACGTGTCAAGAAAACTTCAGGTGCATAGCGCCTCCTCACGCCACACTCTCGCCGGGTTGAGTTCTTAAAACTCCAGGAAGAGACTCCGCCGGCTTACCTTTTCTGTTCACATTAGAGCGAGAGTTTCGAGCATCAATTGGCTTTGTAATTAATCAAGCGACCAGGGTCAGGCGTCAATATTCTTGACGCGTCAACATTCTTGACGCTGCGTCAATATTCTTGACGTCTTTACTTGCTTCCCAAGCAATATCACTCCTCCGAGACATTTCCACTAATTGGCACAGCAGTTGTTCTCATTGCCATCTGAACGGTCGGATCACTGTCTTTGCGCCTGTCGTCGACATTTGATGGAGTGAAGCAGCGATCAAGGCCAACAGGAAAATCTTCAAGAAACCAGCGCAGCAAATCTCGAGGTTGAGCTATGAGCACAAATCTCTATCCGCCAGCATCGCCAATTCGTCCACAGCTTCTCAAGGTGCCTGAAGTTGCAGAGATGCTTGGAGTCAAACCGCGCACCATTTATGAAATGGTGGCTCAGGAGCGTATTCCTTATCGGAAACCACCTGGCTCAAGTATTTTGCGTTTTGACCTTGAGGAGATCCTCGCCTGGACAAAGGGCCGAGATCCTAAATGAGATAGGAAGTCGTCAGGCACCCACAAGTCAAAAGGATCGACGTCACTGTGTCCTAAGTGTTGTATATTGCCGCCGCCCGTGGCTGCACCTCGGGAAAGGAACATGACAATGCCAGTTCAAAGACGGCGAAACAGATGGCACTACGCATTCTGTATTCGCGGAGTCCGCTACCGGGGAGCGCTCCCGGAAGCACGCACCAAGTTCGAGGCTGAAAAGGCTGAAACAAAAGTTCGCCAGGAGGTTTACGAAGGACGATACGGAAGACCAACCGGAGAGAAGGACTTCGTAGCGTTCGTCGAGGCGGTCTATAAACCCTGGGCGATCGAAAACAAGCGCTCATTCAAGAGCAACGACAAATACAAACTCCCCGTCATCTGTGAGAGCAAATGTTTTAAGGGCAAGACTTTTGCTCAGATCTCGCCATTCCTCATTGAGAAGTACAAGAAGGAGCGACGTGAGGCGGTGATGGAAAGCGGCAGTACCCGCAAGCCCTCGACTATCAACCGCGAGTTAGGGTTAATCTCCAAAATCTTCTCACTCGCGATCAAGTATGGCGTCACGTATAGCAATCCGTGCCGAGAGATTCCATGGTTGCCGGAGAATAATAACCGCATCCGCTACCTGCTGGATGAAGAGGAGCCGCGGCCATGGGAGGTCCTCAATGGACGGCGCACGCATTTACGACCTCTGGTAACCTTGGCCATAGGCACGGGAATGAGACGAGGCGATCAATTGAATCTGCGTTGGGCGAAGGTTGATTTCCAGCGTGATGTGATCTATGTGCCAAATTCAAAGACAGGGAAGGATTACTCTGTACCGATGAACGCAGACGTTAGAGACCTAATGGGTCACTCTGATCCGCAAACCACCCGCCGTTACACTCACGCCACAGACCGTGCTAAACGAGCGACTGTCGAAGCAGTGCGGTATTGCGCGAGGGCATCCTCCACAACGCAAGAACGGCTGCCAGAGCTGGCAGCCGTAACCGGTTGATAATGATGGTCGGGACGCCGAGATTCGAACTCGGGACCTCACGCACCCCAAGCGTGCGCGCTACCAGGCTGCGCCACGTCCCGTCAAGGGATTTAAGTATGTCTGGAAAAGCTTAATTGTCAACTGCAGTGAAATTGGGTTATTTCTTGGAAGGCGTGGAAGCCTGGCTATCTTTCTCGAGCATTGAAAGTAGTTCCCTCAGCTCAGTGGCGAGCCGTCGCAGGGCGTTGCGATCCTCAGCGGTCTTTGATCCATCACTTGAGGCGAGGCGCGCGTTTGAAACCTTTGGGAGTCTCTGCCCTGCCGACTTCTCGTTGGCTAAAGCCGACGACGCATATCCCTCACCACCTTCACCCGTTCCCGTTTTGATTTTGCCACCGCGCAGGTCATTCGCGAGTCTTTTCTTGGCTCCGGCTATCGTGTACTGGTCCTCATAGAGCAGTTCCTTAATCCTGAGCGCCATCTCCACATCACGCTTCCGATAAACTCTTTGCCCGGCGCGATTCTTTTGTGGGGCGAGCATCGAAAACTCCGACTCCCAATAGCGCAACACATGCGCTTGCACACCGGCGAGCTCGCAAACTTCACCAATCTTGAAGAAGAGTTTCTCAGGTATGGCGACCGCCGGATGACTCATGGTTCAGAACGCGGACTCGTCTTCGAAGTCTTTTCTGCTCAGCAGCGAGCACTCACGAAATTCCAAACGTTTATTGCTTGGCTGGTGTGGCGGTCACCGGCTTGCGTTGGTTGTAGTCGGTGATGAAGGCCCGCGTCAGGTCCACACTATCGTTAATAATGAACATCACTTCGCCCAGCTTACTTACATCGAAGATCACATTCACACCGCGCTGTCGGGCAAACGCCTGAAGCGCGGGGCTGATATCTTTGTAGACCGGTTCAGTCACTTCGCGCAGCCGTTTCTGGTAAGCGCTCTGGGCATCTTGAGTCTTTCGCTCGATATCTTTCTTTAATGCCTCTGCCTGCTCGACCTTCGCGTTCCGTGCTTTTTGATCTTCCAAGTTCCTGGTCGCCTCGATGTCTTTACCCAGCTGCTCATACTGAGCTCGCAATTTCTGAAGCTCATCGCTGCGCGGCTTGAATTCGCGGTTCACTACTTCGAAGGCGCTGACGAGCTGGGTAATCCCCGTTTTCGGATCGGCGAAAGCCTCGGTATCAATAATGGCGATTTTGCCGTCTGAAATTACGCCGGTGTTTTGCGGCGCTGTGGGACTCGCAGCAGGAGACCTCTGAGGGGAGGGCGCGGGTGGACGTCCGGTCGTAGGCTGCTGGGCGGCGGCCGTAACGGGCACCAAAACGGCAAGCGTGGCTGCCAGTGTGGAAAGGATGAGCTTCATATCTCTCTTCTGATAGTGCGAAGTATTAAGGGACGCCCCGCTGGCCGGTTCGAACCTCGATCGGGTCGCAGCATAAAGTTTTCTCTAATCGCTGGCTTCCAGGAAGTTAAAGAAAGATTGCGGCGAGTACAGGCAACCTGCCGGGACGAAGGCATGTTACAAGTGCAGATTTCGCGTGTCAATACTTATATTTAGCCGTGTTCAGTTCAAACTAAGTCTTTAAGGTAACGTCTAAGCTTTTATCTCTTCTGCGTAGCCATGAATTCGCAACGTTTGATCTGCGCCCTCGCTAGACGGCATCTGGTCAGCAAGTTATAATCACGCGTCATTCCCGCACATAAAGCAGCCGTCCAGTGGAGGATCATTGCAAACAGTGACCACGTCGCCTACCGCCTTCCGTCTCGCCACGCGGCTCGATGAAATTGGTTTTTCCGACATTGTAAATATTCGCAATCGCATAATGAAACTTCGCGCATCCGGCGCGACGGTTTATCAATTTGAGGGGGGAGAGCCTTACATGAACACTCCCGACTTCATAAAATCAGCCATGGTGCACGCGCTTGAGGAGAACCGCACTCGCTACGCACCGTCCTCAGGGATTCCGGAGCTCCGCGCTGCCATAGCGGAAAAACTGCGGTACAAAAATCATATTCCCGCGCAAGACACGGATGTCATCGTTTTAAACGGCGGCATGCAGGGATTGTTTAGTGCCTTTCAGTCGGTCGTTAATCCTGGCGAAGAAGTTCTTGTCTTCTCGCCTTACTGGACCCCAATAAAGGATCTGATTTCTCACTGTCAGGGAAAGGCGGTTCTGGTGCCAACCGGAGTTGCTCGAGCGGAGGGCTTTGAGGAGACGCTTAAGCGCTATGCCGGCGATCGCACCAGGGCCATCTACTACAACACCCCGCAGAATCCGACCGGCGTAGTTTTCACACGGGAAGAAGCGAAAGCTGTGGCGCGTTTCGCTCAAGCTCGCGACCTCGTCGTGATCGCCGATGAGGCATATGAAGATCTCGTTTACGACGGTGAGCATTTTTCCATCGCCTCGATCGAAGGAATGTCTGAGCGGACAATCACCTGCTTTACTTTCTCAAAGTCGTATGCCATGACCGGATGGCGTCTCGGCTACACCGTGGCTTGCGAGCCCTGGATGACCGGCTTGCGCAAGACAACACTTTATTCGTCCAACGGGGTCTCCACGCCAACACAGTGGGCCGGTCTACTCGCCTTCAATACGAAGTCGAATATTCTCGAAGAACATCGCGCTGCATATCGCCAGCGCCGTGATTTACTTTTAGCGGGTTTGAATGAGCTGGGATTAAAGTGCGAAACGCCTGCCGGCGCGTTCTACGCCTTTCCCGATGTAACGCGTATCAGCAACGACAGTCGAGAAGCTGCTGAATTCCTGCTCGACCGTGCCCAGGTGGCGACTGTCCCGGGCGTCGTCTTTGGTGAACACGGCGAGGGTCATCTGCGTTTTTCCTTTTCCACATCAATCGAAACGATCGAAGCAGGACTGGATTCACTTCGTCGCAACCTTTAAACGAATTTCGGATTTCGAAGGGAGAATTTCGGATTTCGGATTTCGGATTGCGGATTTCCGAATTTGGGTCGCACACTCAAACATCCGGTGAGCGCTAGCCGTGTCGCTAGTTTGTGAAAGCCAAAGAAGCTCGAGCAGCTTCATATTCGAATTCGAAATTCCAAATCCGAAATCCGAAATTCGCAATTCTCTTCTCATGAACGAGTTTGATTTCATCGATCATCTCCGAGCCCAGACGGAAGCCCGCGGATATCCGTCAGAATTGTTGTGCGGAATTGGTGATGACGCCGCCGTGATCAAACAGCTCACTGGGCACGACGCTGTAGTTTCCGCGGATCTGCTCGTGGAAGATATTGACTTTCGTCGCGACGCTACGCAACCCCGTTTGCTCGGACACAAAGCGCTGGCTGTTTCGCTTTCAGATATCGCGGCTATGGGAGCACGGCCGCGTTGGGCACTCGTTTCGCTCGGCATACCGCCAGACACCTGGGCCTCGGATTTCGTCGCTGAGTTGTATGAAGGAATCCTCAGCCTGGCTTACGGCTATGAGGTGCGGCTGATTGGCGGTGACCTCTCACGCGCTCCCAAGCAGATTGTTATTGATTCAATCGTAATGGGCGAGTGCGCTCGCGGGAACGCGGTTTTTCGGTCCGGGGCAAAGCCCGGTGATCATCTGTTCGTTACTGGCTCGCTCGGAGGTTCGGCCGCCGGTCTCCGACTAATTGAGCGCGGCGCCCGCGTAGGCATTCACGAACTAGAAGATCCGGACGTTCGGTCCATCCAGGAGCTTCTGATGCGGCATCTTCGTCCAGCGCCTCGCGTGGGCTGGGGTCTTGTCCTGGGTGAACAGCGACTTGCCTCGGCCATGATTGATATCAGTGATGGTCTGTCTTCCGATCTGCATCATCTCTGCCGTGAGAGCAAGGTCGGAGCCATCATCGAGTCTGGAAAACTACCCATTGACTCCCGAGTGGCGGCTCTTTGCGGACGTCGGGCGTTGGATCCGCTTATATTGGCCCTGCATGGCGGTGAAGATTTTGAACTCCTCTTCGCGGTTTCTCCCGAGAATGTCCCGAGGCTGCCCGGCAAAGTTGACGGGGTCGGCCTGACGGAGATTGGGGAGATCAGACCTCAATCGGAAGGTATTCGCGTTTCGGAGGGCTCTCGCCTGTGGGATCTGAAACCCCTGGGTTGGAAGCACTTCTGAATTTCGGAATCCGATTTCGGATTTCGAATTTTGCAAACGAGGAAATCAGCCGCGGATTTACGCGGATAAACGCGGATCTGAGAAAGACCGAATGCAAGTCAGTTGGGAAGAAAAGTGTTAGCAGATATTATCTATAGGGAAACAAAAAAGACTCGCTGACGCAAACGATTGGGCCAGTGAATCATTTTAAGGAATCCTGTTTTCAGATCCTTGTAATCCGCGTAAACCCGCGGCTAATCGATTTCTGAAAATTCGAAATTCGCAATCCGAAATCCGAAATTCTTATGCTGAAGTTTCACAACACGCTTTCCGGAAAGATCGAAGAGTTTCAGCCCATCCGTCAGGGCGAAGTGCGCTTCTACTACTGCGGACCAACCGTTTGGGATTATGGACACGTCGGTAACTTCCGTTCGGCAGTAGCCGTTGACATCTTGCGCCGTTACCTGGACTTTAAAGGCTACAAAGTCACGCACGTGATGAACATCACGGATGTCGAGGATCGGATCATCGCTAAGTCGCAGGAAGCCGGGCTGAGCATTGACGACTACACCGCGAAATATATCGAGGCCCTATGGGAAGACGCCGACGCGCTTGGGTGTAAAAGACCCGACATAGTACCTCGCGCAACGCGTCACATTCCGGAAATGGTTGACCTGATCGAGCGACTGCTCACTAACGAACATGCCTATAAGTCTGACGGATCAATCTACTACCGCATCAGCTCATTTCCCGAATATGGCAAGCTTTCGAAAATCAACTTCGCGGGTAACATCGTCGGCGGCAGCGAGCGCGTGGACACAGACAAATACGAAAAAGAGGACGCGCGCGATTTCGCTTTGTGGAAAGAGCCCGCTAACGAAACTGAGCCGAGCTGGGATTCAGCGATCGGACGCGGGCGACCGGGCTGGCATATCGAGTGCTCGGCGATGTCAATGAAATATCTGGGTGGAACCTTCGACATCCACGCGGGCGGCATCGATCTGGTTTTTCCTCATCACGAAAATGAGATTGCGCAGAGTGAAGGAGCCACCGGGAAGCAGTTCGTCAACTACTGGCTTCATTTCGAGCATCTTAAGGTCGAGGGTGAAACCATGTCCAAGTCGAAGGGCAACTACTATACCCTCCGAGATTTAACTGCGAAGGGACATTCTCCTCGCGGCATTCGTTACTTCCTCCTGAGCGTGCCCTACAGCAAGCAGCTCAATCTTACATTCGACGCGTTGCGCGGTGCGGAGAAGACGGTCGAGAGTCTGCGCGACTTTCATGCGCGGCTGAGCGAGGCACGCACTGAAGCGGGATTAATTACTGATCTTCATGAAGCCACCAAGCGCGCCTTGCAAGAGTTTGAGGAGGGGATGGACGACAACCTCAACACGTCCGTAGCGCTGGCCGCGATTCACAACCTCACGCGTGAGGTGAACACTGCTCTGGCCCGCAAAAAGTTGGGCGTAGAGAACAAGCGCGAGTTGCTCGAGCTCTTCAGTCGCTTCGACCTGGTCCTGAACATCTTTGGGAAAGATCCGGCGGAAATGCTCGACAACGAGATTCAGTCGTTGATAGCCGAACGCCAGGAGGCTCGCCGCCGGCGCGACTTCGACCGAGCAGACGAGCTTCGTGAGGAAATGGTCGAACGCGGTATCGTTCTCGAAGACACCAGGGACGGTGTCCGCTGGAAGAGACGCTAGCGCTGTCGCCCAGATTAAGATGTGCAAATGGATGAGGTCAGTACCACCACGCGGTAGCGGGTGGGTTAAGCGATGCGAGATCTCGGACGAATGGACCCACCCGCTACCGCGTGGTGGTACTGACCCGTTAAGCCGCAGCGGGCGGGATTGCAGCAGCAACAAGTGAAATTGCCTATCCTTGGGCCACTCGGCTCAAATTCGGGTAAGGTTTGACACATGGACGAAGTGCAACTGGAAACAGATCGACTCCTGCTGCGTATGTGGCGAGCGGAAGATTTCGAGCCTTATGCGAAGATGTGTGAAGATGCAGACGTCATGCGCTACATCGGCGGCAAGCCCTATAACCGCCTGGAAGCCTGGCGACACTTTGCCTATCTGATCGGACACTGGCATTTACGTGGCTACGGCCACTGGGCAGTGGAGGAAAGGGCCACCGGTAGTCTTGTCGGACGGATTGGTTTTCTCAATCCTGCCGGTTGGCCAGGTTTCGAAATCGGCTGGACACTCGGCAGAGAGTCCTGGGGAAAAGGTTACGCTACCGAGGGCGCCTACCGGGCGCTTCAATATGCCTTCAACAAGCTAGACAAAGATCATGTCATTAGCCTGATTCATCCTGAGAACCGCGCATCAATACGTGTAGCTGAACGCCTCGGCGAGAAGCCCGAAGGCACCGCTGAAGTTCTCGGCATCCCAGTAATCATTTACGGCGTCGATCGCCCTGCCACATGATCAAATCAATCGCTCTTCTTCTTATGTTTGTCATTCCCGCACCCATTGCGAATTCGCAACCGGCGCTTAATAACCAGAGACTGGCCGCTGAAGTGAAGTCCGAGTTTCTCCACGCCTGGAATGGCTACAAGAAATATGCCTGGGGACATGACGACCTGCGGCCATTGACAAAGAGCTTTCACGATTGGTACACACAACCACTGTTGATGACGCCCGTGGATGCGTTGGATACCCTGATCCTCATGGGCCTGAAAGACGAAGCAGACAACACAAGGAAATACATCCTCGACAATCTCTCATTCGATAAAAATATCGACGTCCAGAATTTTGAAATCACAATCCGTCTCTTAGGTGGTTTGCTTTCAAGTTATCAACTCACCGGCGACAGACGTTTGCTGGCGCTCGCCGAGGACCTGGGCTACAGGCTGGTGCCTGTCTTTGAGTCGCCCACGGGTCTGCCTTACAAGTTCGTCAATCTCAAGACCGGTAGAGTCCGCGGCGCCGAAACCAACCCGGCGGAAACCGGGACGTTGCTGATCGAGTTTGGAACTCTCAGCAAGCTAACCGGTAAACCAATGTTCTTTGACAAAGCCAAACGCGCTCTGGTCGAAACCTACAACCGCCGGTCGCCCATTGGGTTGATCGGCACACGGCTCAACGTAGAAACGGGCAGGTGGACCAATACTGACAGCCACATCAGCGCTGAGATCGATAGTTACTACGAATACCTGATGAAGAGTTGGTTGCTGTTTGATGATCAAGAGTCAACGTATCATCTGTATCACTACACAAAAGACCCCCATTACTTACGGATGGGTGAGACGCTCTTCCGAGATTTTGTGACTCACTGCAAGACTGAAGCCGGTTATGCCGCTCTGAAGAGCGTGGTGACCAAGGAAAAGTCTGATTCTATGCAAAGTTTCCTTTTCGCGGAAACTTTCAAGTATTTCTACCTGCTCTTCGCACCGCCAACAACTTTGGCTTTCGACAAGGTGACCTTCAACACCGAAGCCCACCCTGTGAGAAAAACGTGGAAGTAAAGTAGTGTGATTGAGCTCCACTCTGGTTCATTAATAATTCTTGAGGGCAAGCAATGAAAATAGCTCTGACTCTTGCGTTGATATCGCTAACCGCCACGCTGCAACCCAAAGCAGCACGCAGGCGAGTTCTGACCTGGTAGTTCCTAAGTTTAGCTGGAGCAAATACGTGACTGGCAACGGCCTGAGCCGTTCGGTGGAAGCCGACCCCCCGCCTGGTCCGATTGTTATTAACCGAGATCCCAGCATAAAAGAATCAGACAAACTGAAAGCGTTGGCTAATCCCATCCCAGGGTTGCTGCAACCCTGGGACCTATGTACCAAAGAATCTTAACGCTGAAAGCGTTGGGGCATGACTGCGTAAGCGCCTTCGCGAACTCTTTTAGAGTTCGCGAAGTAGGATGGGTTGGAACTGGAATCCCAGGGTTGCTGCAACCCCGGGCTGGAACTAGCCAACGCTTTCAGCGTAATTCATGGCACATGGAGTTTCACACAGTCGCTACCATTCCGGTCCGCTCCCGGTTCTGTATTGGGTGTCTAGAAAAGCCTGCTCGGCCATCATCGAAGGTGTCGCACCAACCCCATAGTCAAATAAAACAGACTCGTTTCAAGTTATGACACCACCAACGAGCGCCGCGTGTGTTTCAGGTTTTCTTCCTGCCAGTGTTTGCTACTTCGGCGTCACTCCCAGGTTGTAAAGAATAAACGCATAGATGTCGGCCGTGGTCTCGATGGCCTTCTTTGTGTTGCTCGCTCCGTGACCTGACTTCGTATCGATGCGAATCAAGACTGGTGCTTCGCCTACCTGCGCTGCCTGCAGTGCTGAAGCGTATTTGAACGAGTGCGCGGGAACCACACGATCGTCGTGGTCCGCGGTCGTGATCAACGTTGCCGGATACTTCCCGCCCGCTTTGATGTTATGCAGCGGCGAGTATGCGTAAAGCGCCTTAAACTCGTCGGGCTTGTCGCTCGAGCCGTAGTCAGCAATCCAGTTCCACCCGATGGTGAACTTGTGGAATCGAAGCATGTCCATCACACCCACCTGAGGGACGGCCACTTTGAATAGTTCCGGCCTTTGATTTATTACGGCGCCCACCAGCAAACCACCGTTTGAGCCACCCTGGATCGCCAGCTTCTCGGAAGACGTATACTTGTTCGCGATCAGATACTCAGCGGCCGCGATGAAGTCGTCAAAGACGTTTTGCTTCTTGAGCTTGGTGCCGGCTTCGTGCCACTTCTCGCCATACTCGCCGCCGCCGCGCATGTTTGCCGAAGCGTAGACAAACCCCTGCTCCAGCAGCGCCATCCTGAGCGAGTTAAACGAAGGTGACTGGACCACATTGAAGCCGCCATAGCCATATAGCAATGTGGGATTGTTACCGTCGAGCTTCAGGCCCTTCTTGTAGACTAGAAACATCGGCACTCGGGTGCCGTCTTTGCTATTGTAGAAGATCTGCTTTGTTTCGTAGTCGGTGGCTTGGAATCCGGGCATCTCCGGTTGGCGAAAGAGCGTCGATTTCTTCTTGGCAATGTCATACTTGTAGATCGTGGGCGGAAAGTTGAACGACGTGAACGTATAGAAAATAAACTTGTCCTCTGGGCGGCCGCCAAAACCGCCAGCCGCGCCGAGCCCGGGGAGTTTGATCTCGTTCTCCAACTTGCCGTCGAAACTGTAAACATAAGCGCGCGTCGTCACGTTTTTTAGATAAGTGACGAAGAGTTTGCCGCCTGCTGTTCCTGAGTCCTGCAGTGGCTCGGTTTTTTCCGGAATAACTTCCTTCCAATTCTTCTCATCCGGATTCTTTGGATCGTAAAGAATGATGCGGCTATTGGGCGCGTTGTGGTCCGTTTGGATTAGAAACTTCTCGCCCACATTGTCGATTACTCTGTAGCTGTCGTCGCCGATCTCCGCCAGGATGGGGGTAAAGTTTTTCTCGCCCTTTGTGAGGTCGCGAAAGAAGAGGGCATTTCCCTTCTTGCCCTTGCCGCGTTCAGAAATAGTCAGGATGGCGAAGCGCTCGTCATCCGTGGTGCCGACTGTGTGAAACCGCTGTGCATTCGCCGGGTCTTCATAGACCAGCTCGTCTTCTGACTGCACCGTGTCCAGCTTGTGGAAGAAGACTTGATGGTTCTCGTTCTTCGAAGTTAGTTCCTTACCCTTATCGGGCGCGGGGTATCTGCTGTAGTAGAAACCGTCGACTGCCCATGCGGCGCTGGAGACCTTAACCCACTCCAACTTGTCGGACTGCGTTTTCTTCGCTGAGACATCCATAACAAAATACTCTTGCCAGTCAGAGCCGCCCTTCGAGATGCCATAGACGGCCATCTTCCCGTCCTTTGAGAGCGAGAAAGTGCCCAGTCGCGAGGTGCCATCGGCAGAAAACTTGTTTGGATCGATCAGGACCTCCGGCGTGCCATCTAAACCCTTCTGGACGTACCAGACGCTCTGGTTCTGCAGACCATCGTTCTTAGTAAAAAAGAAATACTCACCCCGGCGCGCAGGCGCAGAGTATTTGGGGTAGTTGAAGAGCTTCTCCAAACGGGCCGCGAGCTGTCCACGAAACGGAATCTTTTCAAGGTAGCCGAAAGTCACTTTGTTCTGCGCTTCCACCCATGCCGCCCTCTCGGGTGAGTTGTCCTCTTCGAGCCAGCGATAGGGATCCGCGACAATGGTGCCGTGATAGTTGTCGACATGCTCGATCTTCTTAGTTACGGGATATGACAGCCTGGGGTCAGAAGAAGACGCACTTATCTTCGCAGACGAAGAGGTGGTTGCAGCCGTGGAGAGCTTTTGCCCATCCTGCGCACCTGCAATGGGCGTCAGCGGTGAAAGCGCCAGCGCGGAAAGTACTAAAGTGATCAGGGCAAACGGCAGCAAGTAAGGGGCGGTCCTTTGCATGCAAACTCCTCTTTTGTTAGACCCAAACTGAAATCCGATAACTTCCTGGGGATGGCGCAGACTACTTTAATCGACTCGTGTTCAAGAGTGCAAAGCGCGGAAGCTGCAGGTACCGGTTCATTTTGAGTCCGGAGTTCAGAATTCAACCTTTAGGTTCCGGCTTAGCGGTGCGGACAAACTAAAGCTTGACTCTAAACTGAACCAGCCCAAGCTGCATTGCTGAGGAAATTTCTGTTGCCACAGTCGTCGCAAGGAGTATGATACCGACTCGCACCCCCTGACAGTTCGCGTTTACGGCCAAGCCCCGCGCCTTTATGCGGCAATCCGAAATGAAGTGCGTGCTGAAGCTTTCCAGTTAAAAGGAGCATCATGAAAACCACGGTTCGCATCAAGTTGCTGGTAGGACTTGTCTTTGTACTTGCAGTCACCGCCTCTCTAATCGTCGCCACTAACGCAGGTGCGCAGGATCGATCGAAACCCGCACCACCGTCTTCCTTCGCGCCTGTGATTGAAGAGCCGTTTGAAGTCGTGTTGAGACGCGACAAGGCGAACAAACCGCGGGTAATGTCGGCAGCAAAGCGACTGCTTGAGGAACGATATGACTTAACCACGCGCGTCGACTCTGACACTAAGATGACACGGGGCAAGCCGGTCCCGGTCGGGCCAACCGCGCGCCTAAAAGGTGGGGTGACCTGGGACCAGCTGGGCCGCATGTCTCCGGATGAGATTAGGGAAAAGAACCTCTTTCCTTATCTGCCCCTTCCGCATGTCAACCATCCTGTGGGCGGCATGATCTTCCCCGAGATGCACATCAAGCTGCAGCCCAGGCTCGAACGCTTCGACATGGACTTCGACATTCCTGAACAATTTTTGCCGGAGTTTCCGCCGGCGATCTTTTTGACGACACGCCCGGATCTGGGTGACGTTTCCAAAGGACAACTAGTAACCGTCAATAACTTTTACGAATTGTTCAATGGCATTCTGAATCCGAAGCAGCTCGATGGCCTGCGGCTACTTGTTACCCAGTTTCCCCAGCAACAATTTAATGCGACCGCCGATCGCAAAACTGAAAGGAATGACGGCATGCAGGGCGTGGCCTGCTTAGACTGTCACGTTAACGGTCACACTAACGGCGCAGCGCACCTCGTCGGCGACATACGCCCGCAGGAGAACCGGCGTCGAATCGAAACTCCGAGCTTGCGCGGCGTGAACATTCAACGGCTGTTTGGCTCGCAGCGCGCCTTGAAGACCGTCGAGGACTTCACTGAATTCGAGCAACGCGCGGCTTACTTCGATGGCGATCCGGTTATAGCGACGAAGAAGGGGATAAACATTCTCGATCGCGGACATCAGGTGCACATCATGTCGGAGTTCCAGGCGCTGATGGACTTCCCGCCGGCGCCAAAGCTCAATGTGTACGGGCGTCTCAATCGCAAGAAGGCTTCGGCGGCCGAGGTACGCGGCGAGGATCTCTTCTTCGGCAAGGCAAATTGCTCATCGTGCCATACCGCGCCCTTCTACACGGACAATCTGATGCACGATCTAATGGTCGAGCGTTTCTATAAGCCGCGCATGGAAGGTGGAATGATGATTACGAAGCAGGGACCCATTAAGACCTTCCCCTTGCGAGGCATCAAGGAGTCGCCGCCTTACCTCCATGATGGACGTTTGCTGACACTGGAAGATACGGTGGAGTTTTTCAATCTGGTGCTTGAGTTGAATCTAACAGCGGCGGAGAAAGCCGATCTGGTCGCATTTTTGAAGGTGCTGTAAGTCAGACTCTACCGCACGGACGACGTTCTGGTTTCGAACACATTTTGCGCACGCGGAATGCGCCGGGGTCGCCCCGTTGCGAGCTTATTAGTGAGGAGAGACCGCCCATCGTTTGCAAACCTCTTGCGCTGGTGTCTTCTGCTCCGGTGTCCGGCCTGTGGAAGGGCATCTATCGTTAAGGCGCCCTTTAGAATAAAAGATCAGTGCTCTTCTGTAGGGTGATCTTCCAACGCGAACAAGGGTTCTTTGTGGCTGCCATCCTGGTGAATGTTGTCACGACCGAGTTGGCAATTCTGCTCGTTTACTGGCTTCCCTTCCGGTGATAAATGCCCCCTATCAATTCGTGCTGGTCATGCTCTTTGCGATAGCCGTTTCGTTTCCAGTTGCGTTTTACCACCATAGTTGGAGTATTTGGCTAACCTTCGACCATTTGGTGGAGGGATTACCCAAGTCCTGAGCCCCAAGCGAACCCTGTCAGAACGGCGAGCGGACCGGGGTCCCCAAGCGGGCAGCCCGCTTGGGGTGGTGGATGCGACCGGCTTCTGAGTGATGTCCAAAGTCCAACGTCCAATGTCCGCGGGCAACCCGATTGGGGTAGTGGATGCGAGCAGGTCTCAAGTAACGTCCAAAGTCCAACGTCCAATGTCCAAGGTCAACTGAATACTGGGACCGCGGGCGGTGCGGGGTCCCCGGCGTGGCATCCCCGCTGGGGTGCTTTATTGCACGCAGCTCGGCGCTTGCCGTTTCCCTTTCCCCATTCCCCTTTTACCCTTTTACCCCCTTTTCTCCGCTACCTTTACGTCGCCCTCATCATCCTCGCCGGCGCCACACTCGCCCCTCTCACCCTTCCCATTCTGTCGGCCGAGACTTACATTCGCTATCAAACAGCACTCGGCTTTGAACCACCGAAAGCAGAGAACCAAAACACTGGGCCGCTGCCGCAACACTTCGCTGATGAGTTTGGTTGGGAGGAGATGACGCGTGCGGTAGCGGAAGTCTATAACAGCCTCCCCACTGACGAGCGCGCGCAGACCGCAATCTTCGCTAATAGCTACGGCCAGGCAGGCGCGATAGATTTCTTTGGTGCAAAATTTGGCCTCCCGAAAGCCATCAGCAATCACCAGAACTACTGGTACTGGGGTTCGCTCAACTACACCGGAGCAATCGTGATCGTGTTGGGCAGCGACGGCGAAGGCGACCGAGAACACTTCAAGACTGTCGATTCAGTTGGCCGTACCTATCATCCCTACTCACGCCGCGACGAGCACTTCGAAATCTTTCTCTGCCGCGGCCTGAACCAACCCCTCCAAACCCTCTGGCCCAACATCAAGAATTGGGATTAAACGGCAGTAGGCAGAAGCGGGCGCCGGGCGGGTCAGCCACTCCGCATAAAGCGGACGACACCAACAACGCTGAAAGCGTTCGCGAATTACAGCCCTGGGTAACACCCTGGGTGAAGGAAGATGTTATCGAACTGCGCGTACCCTGTAAGGGTTCGCGCGGAGCGATCCGTAGATCACACAGATTCGGACATTCAAAACCTATACGCAATAAGCTTACGAGGCCATGCATCACAGTAAGTTCAGCGGGCTCAGCTTCGGCGGGACAAAGAGTAGCAGTAGACAGAGAAAAATCCCATTGCTCTTTGTCCCCTTCTCTTCTGTATTTCAAAACACTCTCTTTCTAATATGTGAAATCTGTGGAATCTGGGGATGTCGGTACATCTTCCGCGCGGCGCGACTACGGCGTCACGACTTCGTCTGCTTCTCAATCTGCGCGCGCAGACGCTCCTCCTGCGCCCGGAGCTCAGGAGTGAACTCGGCGCCGAAGTCCTCAGCTTCAAAGATCTGTCGAATCTCGATCTCGGACTCCGTATCAGGGCAGGGATTGGGGCAGCGCTTGACCCATTCGATCGCATCTTCCAACGACTTCACCTGCCACAACCAGAACCC
>JACDCK010000027.1 GCA_013817595.1 Pyrinomonadaceae bacterium
GTAGTGGCGGTTATGGTATTGCCACCTATAGCCAAATTCAGATTATTGACGGTGGCTTGCGACTGGCTTGAGCTTCCACCGCCCGATGTCGACGTTGCGATGATCCCGGTTGTGAAGTTTGTTGCAAGCGCTAAACTCGTGATACTAGCTGTCGCCACTCCATTTGAAAGCATGCCGCCCGCGGGGGGGAGAGGACCCGTGTCGGCGACCGTGGTTGCAACCGTAACTAATCCCGCAACTCTCGTCTTCGCATCAATGCCGACGGCCCGTCCGCTGAAGGTGTTACCTTAAGCTCGGTGTCGGTGTCGGTGTTGGCGTCGGCGTCGGTGCTACCACGCAGTTGATGTCGGAATACGCCTGAGCGACGATAATGTCCGTAGTTGTCCCGGTAAGCGAATCAGTTGCGGTGACGTGCAGAGCGTTGACCGTAATGCTATTGGCAGTCACAATCTGTTCGTTAACGATAATGGTGGTTGTCACCGTGCCGACAGTCGTCGTAAACGTTGTATTAGGAGCAACCGGCGCGATTACCATAATACCGTTGATGGCAAGGTTCGTTACCACGGTACTGCCCGAACAAACCGGAGTCGCTCCACTACAAGTACATTGGGAGTTCGCCTGCAGAGTAGTGGCGGTTATGGTATTGCCACCTATAGCCAAATTCAGATTATTGACGGTGGCTTGCGACTGGCTTGAGCTTCCACCGCCCGATGTCGACGTTGCGATGATCCCGGTTGTGAGTTTGTTGCAAGCGCTAAACTCGTGATACTAGCTGTCGCCACTCCATTTGAAAGAGTGCCGCCCCCGGGGGGGAGAGGACCCGTGTCGGCGACCGTGGCTTCAACCGTAACTAATCCCGCAACTCTCGTCTCCGCATCAATGCCGACTGCCCGTCCGCTGAAGGTGTTACTTACGACTTGGAAGGTGTTTGCGGTTTCCTGGGCTTGCCCGGTTGACAGACCAAATAAGCCCACTACCGCCACAGTCACAAATAAGCCCACTACCGCCAACGTCATTAGGAATCCAAACAATCTATTTTCTTTCTTTTTCATGATTTGTAGTCCTTCGTAGTCCTATTCCCAAGCGGGTGTTTAGAGAGCTGTGCCCTCAGCGAAACGGTTGGCAGCGAAGGCTTGTGTTCGGATGCTCTTAAAAGGAGCGGCTTCTAGGGTTAAAATCAGCCGCTCTCGAACTTCCAAAACGCCAACGCCATTATTCTCTCAAATAAACTCAAGAGAGCTAGAGTGGAAAGCCACGCCCCTTTCTATCCAGTACATGAAAAGAAGCGACGTTTTGTTAGACGATGTAAAACTGAATGGTAAAGCGCTGGCGAAGTACACCAGTTGTGGCGCCATGTCAATAAAAATTTGCTAACGACATAAAATCAACATAAATTTGCGCCCTGAGGGTGCGTGGGAGCCATTTTCCATGTGAGTCAGGATTGTTTAAAGGCGCTGTTCGTGTCCTGCTTCTTTCTGCCGCTGCTCACTTTCTGTTAAAGTTCCGTAATCCAGTGAGCATTGCATCCAGGCAACGCTGCCGCGAGCGAAGACTAGCTCCCATTAACTTATGCAGTTGGCTGGACCCCGTGGTTGACCAACCGCAGGTATGACCGCGGCATCATACCCCGCGGCTGATTAGCCTCAGATTCGTTAGGGATTGTGAATTTTCATGCGAACTACTTCTTTTAGAAATTTATTTCTGGCCCCGGCACTTGCGCTTTTTGTAACACTGTCGGCGCTCCCGGCCTTCGGCCAGACGCCCGCCAGCGCGGACGTTGTGATGGTGCTGTCTTTCGAAAATACCTCCACTCGACCGGAATACAACTGGGTTGGCGAGAGTTTTGCAAACTCCGTGGCGGAACTGCTGAACAAGCCAGGCCTCATCGTCGTCTCCAATGACGAACGCGAACTCGCTTATCAGCGTTTGCGGTTGCCTCCCACTGTGATCCCTTCGCGTGCGACCGCTATCAAGCTGGCGCGTGAGGCGAAAGCCACGATGATCGTGATTGGGACCTACTCCGTAACACCAGCGCACGAAGCCGGTAACGCCAAAGCGGAGAATGATAAGTCGCCCGCTGAAGCCTACGTACAGGTGACTGCGCGTGTGATTAAGGTTAACGAAGGACGCACTCTGGGCGAGGTCCTGGACGGCGCGTGGGCCACACGGCAGTTTGATTTTGGGGGCCTGCTTACAACACTCCAGAATATTCAGGGTCGAATTGCCTATCAGATCCTCTATCACCGCGATAAAGCGTTGCCGTTCTCTCAAAACCAACTGGTGCAGGAAGCCACGAAGATTCCTCAACGGGCGTTCGAGGCCTACGTCAAAGGCGTGCAGTTGAGCGAGCGCGATCCCAAGCGTGCAAATTATCTGAAGAATGCACTACGTTTTTACGCTGATGCCAATGGTGGCGCGGTATACCCACAGGCGGCGTTTGAGCTTGGCCGGTTTTATATGATTGAGGGGAAGTGGAAAGAAGCCACCGAATACTTCACCAAACTGCAGAAGAAAGATCCGCACTACACTGAAGCTGCATTCTACGCGGGACTTGGTTACGCGAAACTCGGAGAACTGGGACATGCGCTGGCTTCCCTTGTGCCGCTCTCGGCGGACATGCCTCTGATCGGAATCTATAACAATGCTGGGGCAGTCGCCGTTCAGGCTTCGCGCGAGGAGAAGAAAGAGGCGGAACGCGCACGATTGCTCGAGCAAGGCACATCCTTCCTGGCTCGTGCAGCCGAGTCCGCACCTGATGACCAGATGGTGCACTTCAACTACGCCTACTCATTGTTTCTAGCAGGTAAGTATGCCGAAGTCGCTGAACACCTCCGCCCTGTCATCACGGCGAACCCGAGAGACGGCCAGGCCTACTTCCTTTTCGCAAAGGCCCTCGAGAAGATCGGCAAGACTGAAGCTTCCTCGGCCGCGGACGATCAGGCCAAGCGTTACCTGCAAACATATGCGAAGTGGCAGACCGAGTGGCAGAAGTCTCAAACCACCAGCAATGTCTCGCTGCGGATGCGGGATGTTTTGAGTCGGGACGATGTGTCTGACCTAATGCGCAAAAAGGCCGTCGCCACCAATCTTGATGCGGGCTCAGCGACGCAAGACCTGCTCGTTAAAGCACGTGACCTCTATCAGGCTGGACGTGACGATGAGGCGCTGCCCGAGCTGCATCGGGTAGTGATGATCGAACCGACTAACGCTGAGGCCTACTTCCTGAGTGGCCGGATCAACCAGCGCCGCGGCGATCAAGAAGCAGCAATCGCAGCGCTCAAGACTGCCATCTTCTGGGATCCCAAACTCATCGACGCTCATATCCTGCTGGGCCGAATCTTCCTGGAGCGCGGTGATCGCGGCGAAGCGACGAAATATGCTTCCAGCGCGATGACGATCGATGCGAACAACCAGGAGGCAATTGCGCTGCAACGACAGGTAACCATGGGCAAGAACTAAGATTCGCCCTATGAGGTGGGTTCTATTCATTTTCATCGTCGGCGCGTGTCTCGCGCTACTCCTAATCGTGGCCGCCATGTCCAGGCACAAAAAATCTGCAACAGGCGAGATTCACCTTGTTGGTTCCCGCGCTCGGGTGGATGCAGAGTTGGCTCCGGAAGGGACTGTGTTAATTCAGGGCGAACTCTGGCGTGCTCGCTCTGCTGACGGCAGCAGCATCGCGTCCCACACAATTGTCGAAGTCGTGGGATTGAGCGGGTATCTTCTCCTCGTTGAGCGGTAGGCTTAACTTAATCGCCCGCGGTGAACTCGCCCCCAAGCCTACTCCGCTCCTTACAACACGATCCACAAAACCACAGGAACCTACACGAAATCCTGATACGGTCATTTCGGGTGGCAAGACTTTGGAGCGGTGCGATGGCAAGCGCAGCGCGACACCGCTTTGGATCACGCTCCACTATCAGTCGAGCAAAACCCAAAGCGCCTTCGTCTTCCACCCCAGCGGGGCTGCCCTGCCGGGGACCTCGGCCGCTTCGCTCTGCCGCACTCAAAAGCTCGTAGCCAAAAATCTTTAGGCTGTTAATCTCGCCTTTGATAAACTCGCGGGCAATGCAAGACGCCGCTTCTACAACAACGCGCGCGAGTAAGGCTTACGCGAATGAAGATGGCGAGTCCTCCTCCGCAACACATACCTGGTTGAAAGCCTCCGCTCTCACTGACGGGGTAGCTGCTATCGCCTCCTCAGTTCTACTCATACTTTCATTTCCGAGTTCTGATTACTGGCCACTCGCGTGGTTGGGACTCGTGCCAATTCTTGTCGTAATCGCAATCAGGCCTTCTCCGCGACGGTCATTCTTTCTGGGCTGGCTAACCGGCGCCGTGTTCTTTTACGGCTCCTGTTACTGGCTAACGTACTCAATGATCCATTACGGTGGAATACCACGGTGGGCAGCCTATCTTCTGCTGGCTCCGGTGCCGATCTTCGTGGGGCTGTTTCCCGGAGTTTTTGCCCTCGTGCTCGCGCGCGCGATTCTGGCGTGGGGTACCAGGGCCCTGTTCCTTGCTCCCTTGATCTGGTCCGCGCTTGAATGGGGCAGACTTGCCCTAACAGGCCAGCTCTGGAATGCGATTGGTTACTCACAGGCTTATCAACCAACGTTGATTCAGCCAGCGCGTTGGGGAGGTGTATATGCCGTCGGGTTCATGGTTGTTTTCATAAACGCTGCGGTTGCATTCCTGGTTCTAAAGCGCAACGCCAGATCCGTGCTAGTGACGGGGCTGGTTTTTCTGAGCGTCGCACTGGTGATGGTTGCATCCCAAAGGTCACCCCCGGATTCGAACGCCCAATCGCCGGAGGCTGTGGTAGTAGCTTTGCAGCCAAACGTGCCGATGGATATCGTCAAATCAAACGAGGAGATGCGGGGCCTGATTGACCGGCATATGTCAATGAGCGAAGCAGCATTGAAGCAGCTTCCAAATGATGGAAGACCGCGGCTCGTGATCTGGCCTGAGTCGCCGATGAACTTCACTTACGGAAATGATTCGCAGTTGCGAGAACTCCTGGTGCGGTTTGCGACAGCTAACCAGACTGCGGTGCTTTTCAACTCACAGGAAGCCGCCCCGAATGACGGCATTTACAACTCAGCTCTAATGGTTAATCAGCAGGGCAGTCTGATCGCTCAGTATGATAAGATTCGCTTGATGCCATTTGGCGAGTATGTGCCGCTACCGCGCTGGATGCCGGGAGCGAGTATGGTGGGAACAATTGTTGGAGATTTTACACCTGGCACGAAATACAAGCTAATGAAGGTGGGCGACGTCCGCGCGGGAGTTTTTATTTGCATTGAATCAGCTTACCCGTCCATTGCGCGAAGCTTCACACGAGACGGGTCAGATGTGTTGATCAATATTTCCAACGACGGTTACCTTGGTCCCACGGCAGTGATGCGGCAACACTTGGCCAACGTAGTCTTTCGCGCAGTTGAGAATGGGCGTCCCATCTTGCGGGTGACGAATTCGGGAATAACCGCGTACATTACTCCGGGGGGCCAAGTGAAAGACGCAACCGAAGGCTTTCAGACTGCCCTTCGCGTCTGGAGGATCAGCCGGAATGAAAACGCGAGTACTCTTTACTCCAGGCGGGGCGACTTGTTTGTCGCGTTCAGTACCGCCATCAGCGTCCTGGTGTTTGCCGCCACTTTTTGGCGACGCAAATTAGGGAGTCGAGGTTAAGGATGATCGAAACTTTATCAATACAGGATTTGAGAACGTCGTATGATGATCTCCGCATGCGCGTCGAGCAACTCGGGAGGTTTCTTTGATGTTGCCACAGGCTGCGAAGAGTTAAAGCGAATCGAGAATCAGGCGTCTTCGCCAGATTTCTGGGGCGATCAGGACGCTGCGCAAAAGCTACTGCAAAGACGAAGCATTCTTGAGAAGAAGATCCAGCGCCAGGAACACTTTGAGTCGCAGATCGCGGATGCCGGGGTGCTTTTTGAATTTGCCGAGGAGGACCAAGAGTCATTGAAAGAACTTCGCTCGCTGGTCGAGCGTCTGGAACATGAGTTAAGCCAGGCAGAAACAGAGATGCTGCTTGCCGGCGAAAACGATCATCTCCCGGCCATCTGCACGATTCATCCCGGCGCAGGCGGGACCGAATCGCAGGATTGGGCCGAGATGTTACTTCGCATGTATCTGAAGTGGGCCGAACAGCGGGGCTTCAAAACGGAGATCATTGATTACCAACCAGGCGAAGAAGCTGGTCTGAAAAGCGTAACCTTTCAGGTAGAAGGCGAATATGCCTACGGATTGCTCGCCGCCGAAGCCGGAGTGCACCGGCTGGTTCGCATTTCACCTTTTGACCAAGCGGCCCGGCGACACACTTCATTTGCTTCCCTTTTTGTCTATCCTGAAATCGACGAGAACATCGAGGTAGAAGTCCAGGAAAAGGATCTTCGAGTCGACACTTATCGCGCCACGGGTGCCGGCGGCCAGCACATTAACACCACAGATTCCGCAGTCCGCATAACGCACCTACCTACAGGCATCGTTGTTCAGTGCCAAAACCAGCGTTCCCAACATCAGAATCGTGCGGTGGCGATGCAGGTTTTGAGATCCCGGCTCTACGAACTTGAGCTCGAGAAGCGTCGAGCCGACCATGCTAAGTTGGAATCAAACAAGGCTGAGATTTCATTTGGGTCGCAAATCAGAAGCTATGTGCTCGCCCCCTATCGGTTGGTAAAGGACACGCGGACGAAACTGGAGAAAGGGAATGTTGACGCCGTGCTGGCAGGCGATTTGGACGACTTTATCAAAGCATACCTGCTGGCAAGGAAGGCGGCGTGATCAATTCGGTCCAGAGTTTTGTTTCGGTGTGATTATGTGCGGATCGGAACCTGGATTCTGAATTTCCTGCGGCACTCTGGAGTTTTCCATGGCAACTACACAGCTGGAAGAGAAGCCCCGGATAATAACCCTGCGGAACAGCCGGCGAAACGAGATCATTGCAATCTTGCTTCTTGCATTGGGCCTGCTTCTTTCTCTGTGTCTTATATCGGCGGCATTCTTTCCAAACGACCCTTCGTGGAACTCCTCCGGAGGATCTGAAACACGCAACTGGGCTGGAGCGATTGGCGCCAACGTCGCTGCGGCGCAGTTCCAGGCGATTGGTATCGCTGCCTTCCTACTGCCGCTACTATTGTTTGCCGCAACGTGGCGGCGTCTTCGCACACAAAGAATTGGCGCACCATTCTACCCGCTGCTCGGGCTGGTAATTTTAGTTCTCGCTGCGTCCGCACTACTTTCCATATCGCAACTAAGTCCTCTCTTTGACGCCAGTGTGCAGCCCGGAGGTTTGGTCGGAACAGTTATCGCGCGAACACTGGCCAGCGGTCTCAACACCGTGGGAGCCATGGTAATCCTGGTTGCGACTGCCGCAACGGGGTTACTGCTGGCTACTAATTTCTCTTTTGTTGGGTTATACGAAAAACTCGTGGCGGCAATTGGCGATCGCTTCGCCTTTCTGGGCACGGTCGCTGCTCGATTCAGAGCCTGGCGCCAGACTCGACGCGAAGAGGCGCGCTTGCGCAAGGAAAAGAAATTGGCCCTGCAAGCGGCACAGGAAGCCGCGGGCAATGCCTTCAGAGCCAGCCGCGACTTGAGTCCAGCCGATCGCGTTGCCGAGTTTATGAAGCAGCCGAACGGGTCAACCGTTGCTAATAGTGGCGCGGTAATTAGAGGCGAGACGGAAGTGGCTCCGCAAGGCTCTGGTGCCTCCACCAGCGAACCCGCTAGAGCTGCCGCTGTGGGCGTGGGGATGCCAGGCGCCACTGTTGTTGAAAGTCGATCCGGTAGACGCTCGATTTTCCCGACCGGAGGCCGCAGTGCTGTCGTGGATGATGAGTCGGATCTTGAAGAGATGGTTAGGGGCGTCTCGGTCGTCCGCACTAAAGCCGAAACGCCCGCCGCCGGCAAGCTGCCGTTCGACGCCGATCGTGCCAGGCGTCTTAGTTACACAGACTACGGACTGCCGCCGCTGGAATTCCTGAATGAGGCGCCTCCGCCGAGCGAGCAGGCGGACGCGGAGTTACTAAGTCTGGCCACTCGTCTGGCCGAGAAGTGCAAAGAGTTTAACGTGACCGGACAGATCAAACACATCTGTCCCGGTCCGGTGGTCACTACGTATGAGTTCAAGCCCGACCCGGGAGTGAAATACTCACGCGTCGTTTCCCTCGTAGACGATCTGTGTTTGGCGCTGAAAGCGGAGTCGATTCGCATAGATCGAATGCCCGGCAAACCTCACGTTGGCATCGAGGTTCCCAATCCTCGTCGCGAAACGATCTATCTGCGTGAGGTAATCGAATCCCGCGCATTTCGCGAGTCGGGCTCGAAACTCACCATAGCGCTTGGCAAGACTATTGACGGTTTGAATTACGTCGCCGACCTGGCAAAGATGCCCCACCTGCTAATTGCCGGAACAACCGGCGCGGGCAAATCCGTGGGCGTCAATGCGCTCATCGTTTCCATTCTTTACCGCGCTCGTCCGGATGAAGTTAAGTTCATTTTGATTGATCCGAAACGCCTTGAGCTGGGACTCTACGAGGACATTCCTCACCTCGCGACTCCGATTATCACCGACCCGAAATTGGCGGCGCGCTCGCTTAAATGGGCCGTCTCGGAGATGGAAAAGCGTTACAAAGATCTGGCGGGCTGGGGCGTACGCAATATCGATGGATACAACACAGAGATTATGCGGCGCAATCTGGTGCAGGAATATGACGATAAGGGCGAGCCGTGGAAGCCTCTGCCCTTCATCGTGATCATCATCGATGAGCTGGCCGATCTGATGATGACCTCCGGTCGCGAAGTGGAAGAATCAATTACCAGACTGGCTCAGATGGCCCGCGCTGTCGGCATTCACCTCGTGCTGGCGACACAGCGGCCGTCGGTCGATGTGATTACTGGCTTGATCAAAGCCAATTTCCCGTCGCGCATTTCTTTCCGCGTCTCGTCTAAAGTCGATTCCCGCACCATCATCGATACCAACGGCGCGGAACACTTGCTCGGCCGCGGCGACATGCTTTTCCTGCCTCCTGGAACGTCGCGCCTCATTCGCGTGCACGGCGCTTACATTGATGAGATGGAAATTGGTCGTATTGTCAGCCACATAAAATTCCAGGGCTTGCCCGCTTATGACGAAACCATTACTCAATCCGAGGAGGAAGCGCTGGGTCTGGAAAACTCTGACGGCGAGCACGACGAGCTCTTCGAAGAGGCGCTGCGGATCTGCGTGGAGATGAAACGGGCGTCAACGTCTGTGCTGCAAAGACGACTACGCATTGGCTACGGGCGTGCCGCGGCAATCCTCGACATCATGGAGCGCGAAGGACTAATCGGCCAGGCAGACGGCTCACGACCTCGACCAGTGCTGGGCCGAGCATATGAAATGGTAGCGCAGTGGGACGAGATGGGCTCGGAAGATTAACCCCGACGCAGTATCGCCGAATTAACTCTCACGAAGGTTGCATGAAATGCCGATCGTAAGAGCGGTACTCGCGTCGCTACTTGAAGGTGTGTGGACGCTGGCGCGATCACGAGCGATGGGCGATTCTCGCAGAAGACTGGCGTCAGCTAACTCTAATATCTGAAATGGGATTTGTTTGGTGAGCGCGAACGACTCCGCAGAAAACAGATTTACAAACATTTCCTCGTCATCTGTGGAAAAATCTGTGAACAACTCCCACTGGTGAGAGCCAAAGCTTTGAAGCTCTTACACTTCTAGCATATTGCACCGATGAGCGGCGCGCTCCTAAAGTCTTCACAAAGTGTTGTTTGCATACGTGAAACAAAGTCTGGCAGCAACCAGGTTCCTCTTTCGTCGGGCTGTACTCTTCATTGGGCTTGTTATCGTGTTTACGGCCTGTAGTCGCCTTCCCCGTAGTTATACTTCAGACACTACGCCGGTTGTTGAGACTCCCACCTCTGCGACGAAACCAGCGCCTATAAATCTCAACACCGCCTCTGCCGCCGAGCTCGAAAGACTTCCCGGAGTCGGCCCCGTGCTTGCCGAGCGAATCATCGCCTACCGAGAACAGAATGGGCGCTTTCGCCGTGCTGAGCACCTGATGATGGTGCGCGGTATCAGCGATCGGAAGTTTCGCGAGCTGCGGTCGCTGGTCAGAGTGGAGTGACAAATCCTGGAGATTAAGTGTTTCCTGAGGCCTTTAACAGTTTTGCTAGGCTTCCCATTCGCCCTGCCTTTGGAGTTATCAAGAAAAACAGAAGGCTGAGGTGACACTTTTATAGCTAACACAAAGAGCCTTGGTTTTCACCCCGTTAGAGGGTGAGATGTCTATAGCACTGGCAACCTCCACCACCCTCCGGCTCCGTTCGGAGGAGCGGAAAGTATCTTTGAAGATTACAGGTCTAGTTGCGTTCCACTCCTCCGAACGGAGTTGATGAGGGGTTGCGTTCGAGTCTATAAACATTTCACCCCTACGGAGTGAAACCACTCGTAAATGATAGAGCCCCTCTTGCGGACTACAAATGACTTCAACCAATGCGCCGCGATCCGATTGCCTTTTCCCGACAGACTGCGTAGCGGAGTATCGCGAACGTTCGGTAACCCTCTGAAACCGTTCGAACGGCTCTGGGTGACACATATCAACCTGATGCAAAACCTTCGACAAGCAGCTAACGAAATATTCGACGCCGCATTGCGCGCGGTTGATGCGGGCAAAGCATTACGTCGGGCGTTAAATCTCAATGGGACAATCCTGAGAATTTGCGACACAGTTTTCGACACCTCAACTCGCCCAACTTATGTCGTGGCAATCGGTAAGGCCGCACCGGCCATGGCGGTCACACTCGGTGACATTCTTGATCACATAATCACCCGTGGCACCGTCTCTGGACCTGATTGCCCTGAATTGCACGCGCTAGAGTCCGGGCGCTGGCGTGTGTTTGCCGGCGGTCATCCGCTGCCAAATCAACAGAGCCTTGATGCCGCACAGGCTGCGTTTGAATTACTTCGTCGTGCTGATGAAGAGCACGCTTTGGTTGTCTTCCTGATCTCCGGCGGCGGTTCGGCAATGATTGAGTGGCCCTGTGATGGGCGAATTACGCTCGCTGATCTACGTGAAGCAAATCGCCGGCTCGTTTCCTGCGGCGCGTCAATAACTGAGATCAATGCTGTCCGACGCGCTTTGTCCGCGGTGAAAGGAGGCCGGCTTGGCGCGCTAGCTCAAAACACCGATCAGATCACCCTTATCATTTCCGATACCAATCGAGGTGATGAGGCTAATGTAGCGTCCGGCCCCACGGTGTCTCCGCCCGCTAATAGCCCCCGAGCAATGGACGTTGTGGAGCGATATAGCCATCGACTGTCCTTACCGAGCTCGGTTCTGAGAGCCATACAAGAGGCAGAAAGCAATGAAGGGCACTCCGACATTGCAGATAACAAACACTACGTACTGCTGGATAATCAGAGTGCGATTGAAGCTGCCGCCGCAGAAGCTCGACAACTCGGTTTCGCAGTCGAAGTGGTGTACGACATTAATGAACAGCCGATAGACGAGGGTAGCGCCCTCCTGGTCTCGCGCGTGCGCGCGCTCTGGGAGCAAGCAGGGAGAGAACAGAAGCGAGTGTGTCTCATTTCGGGTGGCGAGTTCTCGTGTCCCGTAGGTGGAACAGGCGTCGGCGGACGCAATCTGGAAACGGTCCTGCGCTGCGCCATCGAATTCGATAAGCGTCAGCATCATGGAGATTTCGCCTCCGCCCATCTGGTTGCGCTGAGCGGAGGGACCGATGGCATAGATGGCAACAGCCCCGCAGCGGGCGCCATCGCTGACGAAAGCACGATTGCGAGTGGACTCTCGCGCGGACTCCATGCTGAAAGTTTTCTGGAGAACAGCGACTCCTTCACTTTCTTTAACACGCTCGGCGACGCAATTGTTATCGGGCCAACTGGCACGAATGTTCGCGACCTGCGCATTCTGATTGCAAGCTAGCGGGAAGCGACTATATGAAATCCAAAAGGGGCCTACGGTAATTTGTAGGTCCGAGACTTTCTGCAAATTAGCGGAGCTTGGAGCCGTCCTTTTGGGGATCTTTCAGTTTAGACACTCGTCGACGAAGGCCAAACTGCACCCGTACCTAAAGGTTTCATATCACCTACAGGTTTCATATCTTGACTCCAAGCGCCCAGGATAATATAAGGGTGCTCGCCCACTCGGTTGTTGCGCCGTGAAGCTCTGCTATGTCGCGTACATCACAAATGAAAACCTTCAACCCCGGGGGAACATCAAACTTGTCCACGCATGTCGAGCCTACAATAGAAACGCCTGCTGAGGTGCCAAACACACAGTCGCTTTCACTTGCCGGTCTGGTCGCTGCACTCAATGCTCAACAGGGACGTCCGCGGCTCGAGCAAATCTACGAGTGGCTGGAGAGCGCAGAGATTTCTTGTAAGGAATTGGAGCCTTACCTGGGTTTTAAGGAAGGCAACTACTGGCGGCATCGAGTCTGTCGCAATGAATTTGCTGAAATGCTCGTGTTGTGTTGGCGCCCTGGCCATAGGACACCGATTCACGACCACAATGGCTCCCATGGCGTGGTTAAAGTATATGACGGGGTGATGTGGGAAACGACCTTTGTCTTCGATGAGGTTAAAGGGCTCGGTTACAAATCAGGTCGAGAAAGGTCTCGAGGGGAAGTAACGGGATCTGACGTACCGGACATTCACCAACTCGGAAACCCGGAAGTTAGTGGACAAGATCTGATCACCATCCACATCTATGCGCCACCTCTCGGTGTGCTAAAAACCTATAAAGTAGGAAGCCCTGAGATCGACCTCTACACACCCGACGACTCTCAATCATGAACCAAGAGTCGAATAGCAGATGGACTCCGATCATACCTGCTGTAGTTTAGAGTTCATCAAGCTTTAGCTTGTCCGCACCGCCAGCCACAACCTAAAGGTTGAACTCTGAACTTCCGGACTCAAAATGAACCAGTACCCGATCGAACCTATTGACCCGGCGCTTTTACAAAAGTCTCCAGCCGAAGATCCTCGCCATCAGTCGTCACGGTAATCATTCCGCTCTTGCTCGTAATTAATACTTCTGCGCCTTTATTCTGCCAGCGCTTAACGACTTCCCTGTGCGGATGGCCAAACATTGAATTGTGACCAACTGAAATAATGGCGAACTTCGGACGGGAGGCGCTGACGAAACCATCTGTCGATGAAGTCTTGCTGCCATGGTGCGCCACCTTTACTACATCCACCGGAAAACCAGAGTCTCCTGACAGCATGGCGGCCTCTGCCAAACTCTCGATGTCGCCAGTAAGAAGAATTGATCGTTCGCCAAATTGTAATCGCAGCACTATTGAATCGTTGTTTCGGGATCGTGTCTCAGCCTTCGCACGTGCGTGGGGCCACAGCACAGTGGCGGTCGTGCCAGTGAATCGCAGGACATCTCCCGCACCAACCACGGCTATGGGAAGCCCTCTTGCAGTCGCGGTGTGATGGAACTTTGCGAATTCAGGATCTTTGTGCGGGGTGCGGGCTACGAGAGCACCACGCACCTCGAAATTCCGCGCTACGTCGTTCAAACCATCAATGTGGTCCGCGTGGGCGTGAGTTGCGAGTATGTAATCGATCCGATCCAGTCCGCGCCACCACAAGTATTCCGAGACCACTGCCTCTCCGATGTTGCGCGTGTCGCGGGCAAACGGTTCTTTGTCGTCCGCCCCGGGCGTACGGTCCCTGCTCAAGAAGTTCGGCCTGCCGCCACCATCCACAAGGAGGGTTGTTCCATCAGGCATTGTGATTAGCGCCGAGTCTCCCTGACCGACGTCCAGGAAGTCCACGCGCAGTCGTCCATCGGTGCGACCGGCACTGAGCGGGTGCACGATCACAATGGCGAGCAGAATCATCTGGGCTAGTATTGGGCCCTGAACCGCTTGCAATGCTCGCCTTCCGTTCACCAACGGCGCGCCTAATGGATTCCAGCGGGAAAGTGAAACTGCGAGAGCCACAAGAGGCAAACAGTACAAGAGATAGATCAAGGTCGACCAACCCGAGTATTCCGGTATCCGAACCGATGCGATTCCCAACCGCGTAAGAGGATCGACACTGTGGATCATCAACCAGTTGAGAACATTGGCCAGGCCGAAAAACGGTGTGGCGACCGCCGTGCTAACCTGCTCGACTAATAATCCGGCTACGGCCACCAGGGCCAGCATCGCCATCAGGACACTTACGCCAACGTTTAAAATGAGCGACGAGGTAGAAACTCGATGAAAGTAGACGATGAGGAGCGGCAGCATTGTGATCTGAACGCTGAAGGTCACAACCATGGCTCCCAATGTGTAACGTAGCGGCCGCTGAAGATAATAGCGTTCTAAAGTGCCTGCGATGGGCGTCTTAATTAGTCTGTAGCTGTAGTTTAGCTGCTCTATCTCCCTCTTCCAGCTTCGATCACTCCAATAGAGCGACTCAGAGAAGCTTCGCAGCCAGGAAGAGCAAGCGGGGGGGTAAGGAGTCTCACGTGTGGGGCGCCATGAGCCAATTTCCGAGATTCGCTGCAGCAGTGGCCAGCCGAAAACTACAATCGCCAGCACTGATAAGAAGGTCAATTGCAATGAGGGATCGAATAAATCGCCTGGGCGCCAGCAGAGCAGGACCAACGCCGCGGCGCCCAATGAATTCAACGAAGCACCTCTGCGAGAGACAATAGGCGCAAACGCGATCAACGTGAACATTAAAGCGGCACGCACAACTGATGCCTCAGCGCCAACGGCTAACGCGTAACACCAGAGGACCGTGGTAGCCAGAAGAAACTGCCAGCTCCTGTTTCTGGTAATTCGACGGGCCAGCAGAAATACCACACCACCAATGAAACTTATGTGCAGTCCGCTGATGACGAGAACATGAAATGTTCCGCCTTCCCGAAAACGTTCAGCAGTTGCCTGCGAAAGAAAATAGCGGTTGCCCAGCAGCGAGGCGAGGAGAACGCTTGCCGTATCAGGTGAAAAATGCGAAACGATCTGAGTCTCAAGCCGCTGCCGCCATTGATAGAGCCAGGCGAGGGGCAGAAATACCGGGTCGTCATCCACGCGTTCGATGAGCAGCGGGCTCTTCACATAACCTGTGGCGTCATAGCCTCTGCGCTCCAGATAGTCAGTAAACTTAGAGACTCCCGGATTGCGGAAGTTGTCGGTACGGTTGAGAACGGTCATCACGCGCACCCGCGCGCCGTAACGCAGCTCAAGTCTTTGGTAATCTTCCTGGGTTATCTTTTCATGAACCGGCAGCAGAAGTGTGACAACTCCAGAGACGATCTTCTCCACGTCTTTCATTCGGAGCTGCTCCGCACGTAGCGTGAGATAGAAACCGTCGGGAGCTGATTCGGGGTAGCGCTCTAGCACGCCGGTTAACTCAACCGGCTCACCGGCAGCGATCGTTCCGTGAACAATGAGCGCCTTCAACCTGTCTGAGCTAACGCTTCGTTTTTCCAACGAAGCCAGACAGTTACCGGTTAGCAGGAAAGCGATCGTTACCAAGGCGGTGGCGGCGCCGGGTTTCCGTTTGAACAGACAGGTCAACGCAAGCAACGACGTTAGCAAACAAACGAGAAGTAGAAGAAAGATAGGCCCCGAGAAAAAGTGTGCTCCCAGAATTCCCGCCGCAAACGCAACGGCAAGCTGGGCCAGAGGATGAGCTACAAACGGTTGCTGGTGAGGAGCAGATTGCATCTTCAAATCGAGGGTGAGGCTATCGAGCGTTAATTAAAACTTGCGAGGCGCACGACGGTTTCCACGTGATGAGTCTGGGGG
>JACDCK010000028.1 GCA_013817595.1 Pyrinomonadaceae bacterium
GTAGAATTGTGAAGCGTGGGCCTTAATGGCCCGCATCTTCTCCTCTACAAAATCAGAAACATCAACGATGAATGACGGAATGACCAGCCGGGAATAGATGGAGTGCATCAGCGCCGGCATTTTGGCCGGTTGCTGACCTGTTTCGGCATCATAACGGGCCATGGTCGCGAGTCGCGCCGCTTCGCGCACGATGCGACAGGTGTTAGCGTGGTCCGGATGAGGATCGTCCCAGTGCGTTGTCATCAATACTCGAGGGCGGTAACTGCGAATAATTCGTACGACTGCTTTGCGCGACTCTTCATTGGGCCAAACGTGTCCATCTGGATGTTCAAGATTTATGCGCACGTCAAGATTCATCACGCGCGCCGCTTCCAGCGCCTCCATCGCGCGCAGCTCAGGCGTACCCCGCGTACCCATTTCACCGCGCGTCATATCTGCAACGCCGGTGCGATACCCAAGCGATTTCACCTTGAGCAAGGTGCCCGCAACCGACAACTCCGCATCATCCGGGTGGGAAAAGATCGCGAGAATATTTAGTTCAATCTGGGGATCACTCATGCTGGTTGAGTGGGGAGCTAATCAGTCGCCAAGCCTGCTGCTACCGGGAGTTGTTTCGTCTCGGCCTGACGCTTGACGATCACGAGGGTAATATCGTCGGCAGCCTCTGTTCCCTGAGAGAATTTCGTTAAGGCTGATTCAATCCGGTCGCGGACCCCGGCAGCCGAGGCATCGATATTGCGGGAGACCACTTCATAAAGTCGCGTCGCACCAAACTCCTCTCCAGACGGGCTGGCCGCTTCAGTGACACCGTCGGAGTAAATTACCAGGATATCTCCCATTTGCATTTGCGTGCGGCCTTCGCGATATTCCGCGTTACGTCTTATTCCCAGAGGCAGGCCTCCGGAAGCGAGCTGTTCGACAGTACCAGCAGCATGGACGATGAGCGGCGGATTATGACCGGCGTTGAGAAATGAGAGGGCACCCGAAGCAGGATCCAATTCGGCATAGAACAGGGTAACGAAGCGATTGGCCGGAATGTTGTCGGCTAGGTAGCGGTTCACCGCCGAGATTGTCTCCGACAAGGTATCGTGCGATCCGGTCTGTGCATGAACTGACGCATGTAGTGAAGACATCAGGAGCGCGGCAGCCGTCCCCTTGCCCGACACATCGCCGAGCGCAATCACCAGCCGGCCATCTTCACGCTCGATGAAATCGTAGTAATCACCACCTATTTCGTAACAGGGAAAACTAATGCCCTGCAGCTCATAGCCTGGTACCACCGGCGGCGCAGTAGGTTGAAAACGCTGCTGAATCTCCATGGCAAGCTGTAATTCGCGCTCCAGCCGCTCCTGCTGCAGGCGGGCTTCCGCAAGCCTCGCATTCTCCACACGGATGGCTGCCACCGAAGCCAGCGTCGTCAAAACTTTAAGGTGATCTTCAGTGAACCGGCCATCGGCGATGGGTGAGTCTGCGTAGATGATCCCAAAAACCTTCTCAGACACGCCCAGCGGCACCGCCAGGACAGACCGTATTCCCTGCAGCACTACTGTGCCGCTCGCAAATCGCGGATCGTGTTGAGCGTCTGAAGTCAGGACCGACTTGCCGCGCATCACCACTTCGTCCAGAACGTTACGGCTTACACGAATTTCACCCACTTCGCCCACTCGATCACGCAGCCGAGCTACCCCAACTCTCAATTCTTGGCTGCCTTCGTCGCGCATCATCAGCAGGCAACGATCTGCCGGCACCGCCTCAAAAACCAGGGAAACAATCTGTTCCAAAGTTTCGTTGAGCGTCGCGGAGGCCAGCAGAGTGATCCCCACCTTGCTGATCAGGGCAAGCAAATCCCCTTCCTTGCGAGTAGTGGTGATCTCTTCGGGTTTTGTGCGCGCGCCTTCGATCGCCTCCAACAAACCCGAGGTGGTGCGGTCGGCTGAGGTCAACGCAATCGTCGCCTCGGGCATCGAGCCGGTATTGTCCGTGATCATGGTGGCGCCCATGCTCGAATTGTAGGTGCCGTCGTCAAAGATGATCTCGGTCTCGCCGATCTGGATGCGACCACCGGCGGTGAGCGGCACTGTACCCTCAACCGTCAACCCGTTGTAGACCGTGCCATTTGCAGAGCCGAGGTCCTGCAGGAAGTATTCATCCCCCTCGCGGCGCACTTCGGCGTGGACACGCGAAGCGAAGGGGTCAGGGATGCAGAGATCGTTGCGGGCTGAACGGCCCAACGTGATCCGTAGACGTCCGAGTGGAAAATGATCCGGCGCTCGGTCCGGATATCTGACTATTAACTCAGGCATTCTGTGAATAGGTTGCGATTAGCAGATTTCAGATAGCAGAACTCAACTGCTAACTTCTTATCTTGTGAAACTCGCCCTAACTGTCCGACATACGGAACGACTTCCCGCTGCAGTTTAGCTGCGGCGTTCAACCTTCCCGCACCACGATCGTATCGGCGATGAGATCGTGTAGGGCCAGCCCGCGCGTACTTAACGCAGCCAATAGAAAGCCAAAGCCCAAGGTTAAAAATGATAATGGGTAACCAACAAAGTGACGAAGGAAGGCCCGACCCACCCCCGGTTCTGCTCCATTTGTTCGCTGCACCCTGAGTCCGGTTGCCCACTTGCCGAGAGTTCTACCAGTAAATCCGGCAATCACGCCCAGGTTAAGCACCCCCACTGCAATCGCGATCACGATCCCGACTGTTTCAGCTGAGCTGGCCGCGGTGCGGGCACCGCCACCCAAGATTCGGGCGATGAGCGTGCTAAAGGCTACGATCCCTACGGGGACGATGTAATCGATCAGCATTGCCCCGCACCGCAAAGCAAAGGGCGCCGGACGGCTCTCCACGAGTTGTTTCCGGCTACGCGTTCTCGACTGTGTCCGCCTTACCGCGGCTTCTTCAATCCTGGCAGTCATTGTTGGAATTCTGATTTTAGATTTTTGATCTTAGATCCCGACAAGAGACTGGCGAAAATCAGAAATCCGCAATCTAAAATCCACAATCCCCAGACTATCCCAAAAGAAAATGTAGGGTTGTTCCCCCGAGCCGAAGTTTATCTCCACTGTCCAGCACTCGCGGCTGACGTGGCGCCAGCCTCACAGAGTCGTTGATGACTGTGCCATTCACGGAACCAAGATCTTCGACTAGGAAAGTTTCCCCTTCCAACCAAATGCGCGCGTGGCGACGCGAAACCTTGGTCTCGGGATCGAACTTTGAGAGGTCGATTTCCGGGAAGATGTTTGAATGCGGATCCGTCCGCCCAACGAGATTATTGTCTTTCTGCAAAATGAAGGACGCATCGAGTTCGGTTGTCCCGGCCACAACCAGCTTCGCAGTGGGACGAGAAGCACGCAAGGTTGCGCTCGCGCCCACTCCCGCTAGTGGTTGTCGCGCTCCGCAGTGTGCACAAAAAACATCGTCCGCTGCGATCCGTCCGCCACAGAAGCCACAGTAAACGGTTTGAACTTGAACGGTCTCGTTACCGAGTTGCGCAGCCGGAACCACATAGCTAACCCGACCAGCCAGCAACCTCTCGAGATGCGTAGCCAGTGTATCGCGCATCTCGCCCGCGGATACGAAACGATCTTCCAGCTTGTACTCGACAGCCCGCATCAGAATCTGTTCTATCTCACTCGAGAGCGAGGGCGTGATCTGACGTGGCCGTGGATTCTTGGCAAAGTCAAAAATCAGCAGCGGATTGTCTTGTGGATCAGATCCAGTCAACAGGTGAAACATAGTTGCACCGAGGCTGTAAACATCAGATCGAGGTTCGACTCTGCCGGCGAACAACTCCGGTGGCGCGTAGCCCATGGTGCCCACCGCCGTCACGCCTTTCTCTTCCTGCTTCACCCAGCGCGCAATTCCAAAATCAATGAGCATTACGCGGCCGCTATTTCCGTCAATCATCAGGTTCGCGGGCTTGAGATCACGATAGATGATCTGTTTGGGACGGCCGTGCAAGTACTGAAGTACATCTGCTACCTGCATGCCCCAGTCTGTCACAGTCTTCTCATCGATTCGCCCACCAGGCGCATTGCGCAAACGCGAAGCCAGATCTCCGCCGGAAATGTATTTCATCACCAGGTAGAAACGCCCCAGCGACTCGTCGTAAAAATAGTCATAGATGGTGGGGATGGAAGGATGCTCAAGCGCAGTCAATAACAGCGACTCGCGTTTAAAGTCGCCGATCGCTTTTTCGTGTTGATTCGGATCGAGGTGTGCTTCAACCATCTCCTTCACGGCCCGGGAGGCGTCACCCAGATTACGGTCCTTGGCCAAGTAGACCGCACCCATGCCGCCACCGCCTATACGACGAGCAATCTCGTAGCGACCGTTCAGGACGGTACCTCCGTCTAACTGTTTTATGGTGGGCTGATGCCCTCCAGTAGTTCCCTGGTGCGGAACACTGGTAGTATTTTGAATCTTCACGCCCCCGGTCGCAGAACCACCGAGAGAAGAGGACGATATCGCTTTTGGATCAGCCGAGCCCCTGGGGCTGGGGGCTTCGGTGGGCTCCTTATTGGCTCCCTCAGCTTCGCTACTGAGTTGGCCGGTGTTTCTGTTTGCTTCCGGAACTGATACGTTCACTTGCTCATCTACTTCTTCCTCAGCAACCTTTACCTTGGCGGGCGTCAGATGGTCAGGGGCTTGGCCCAGGCTGGCGCTCGCTGACGTTTCGGCAACTGCCGGCTGCTGAGTTCCACAGCCACCGCAGAAGGACTCGCCAGCCGCTATCGTGGCGCCACATTCGATGCATTCAGCCATTAATTGCGACAGCCCTTCAGGAAGGTCTTAAGAGGCCTTCCGAGTCATCACTCGCGGAACATTCCGCACCCGAATCATCTGCTTAATTGAAAACGGAGAAAAGTCTTCCCTAGTATGATCTCGTCTCCATCCTGCAAAGGTTGCAGGTGACCGGGCAGCAACCTCCGCCCTCGATTCACAAACGTTCCGTTGGTCGATCCCAGATCTTCCAAAAAATACTTTCCGTCGCGAAGCGTTATCCGGGCATGACGCCGCGATACCTTCGCCTCCGGGTCATCAGAGTCGAGATCAACGTCGGGGAAGATACCTCCATCGGCATCCCAGCGCCCGATTTGAGACTCAAGATTGCCAAGCATAAATTTCTTGCCCAGCGAGCGGCCACGCTCTATCACCAGCCAGGCATGTGGCCTTGTTTCGGATCCAAGGGAAGAAGCGAAATTGACCCCAGAGTGGGAACCGTTGGCAAATTCCGGCTGCTTGATGGCCGGAGCATGCGAACCATTCTGCCCGTCAGCCTCCGCCTTCAATCCACCGGCACCCGTGGGGTTGGAGCGGAAATTCGGCCTTAAAGGGGCTCCACACTCGTCGCAATACTGCGAGCCATCCAGGTTTTCCGTTTTGCACCTTTCACAGGTAATCATCTATTTGGTAATCCGCGGCTGGCAGTACGGTGTCTAAATCCAAAGTCGGAGTAGGATAGAGCCACGAAGAAGCAAGTCATTCTAGCGCGAAAATGGCGGGCGTGCCAACGATCGTGATTCCTGGCTTAGCTCGCAAGGGCTACGAAGCTCGTTGGGAAACTGGGAAAAACTCCTTTCAGGTTGCCGGGGTTTTGAGTAGTCCGAATTGTTCTTAAATGAAACTGTTTAGCGTTTTCAGACGTAAAAGCTACTCGAACGCGCGGCTTTGGATTTAGCGCATTTTCTGTGCGAAATTGTTACTTACCACCAATCGCGAGTCTTAGTAATCCTGATCGAAGGTACAACTCATGGCATTAACCCGTAAGAAGAAGATTATTATCGCCGTGTCCGCAGTGGCCGTTTTGGCGATTATCATTATTGTCAGCGTCTTCGCCAGCCGTAAGGAAGAGGCAGAAGTGACGACCATTAAGTTAGAAGTCAGGCCCGAACTGCGGCAGACCGTAACCGCCTCTGGCGAGGTACGGCCGATACGCTATATCAAACTAACGAGTGAGGTCCCCGGCCGGATTGAAGAGATCTATGTAAACGCGGGCGATCAGGTAGTCCAGGGCAAGGCGCTGGTGCGCATCGATCCAACTCAGCTTCAATCCAGTCAGGAAGCGCAGTGGGCCGCGGCGCAAGCCTCGATGAACGATGTCCAATCAGCGCGTAATGCCGTCGCTTCAGCTCAGCAAAGTTTGGTGGTGGCCGAAGCTTCAGTGGCCTCAGCACGCCAGCAGCTGGTTGCTTTGCAAACCTCCGTCGACCGCGCGTTAGTGGACCTTAACACTGCCCAACGCGAGCTCAAACGTTATACTGACTTGATCGAAGCAGGTGTGGCCTCGCGCTTTGAGTATGACGCCGCGCGAGATCGTTACGACCAGGCAAAGATTGCAGTTGAGACAGCCCGAGCGAACTTAGAGTCACAGAAGATTGCGGTTAAGGAAGCGGTCGAACGCGCCAACCAGCAGCGAATCGCCGTGCGCGACGCAAGGACAGGCATCAAGTCGTCCGAGATGCGGGCGAGCCAACAACAGGCGCTTCTGCGAGGCCAATCGAGCCAGCGATCTAAGGCCACTCAGCTATCGCCGCTGAACGGCGTGGTTGCTGACATCCCGACGAGAGTCGGTGAATATGCCGTAGCTGGTCTTTCGACCACGCCCTTAATGACGATCGCCGACATGTCTACGATCAACGTTGAAGTCAACGTGGACGAGACTGAGATTTCCAACGTCGAGGTGGGCCAGCAAGTGAAAGTTAAAGTTGATGCCCTTGGCGACAAAGAGATCCAAGGAGTGGTGACACAAAAGAATCCCCTGGCAGTTTCCAAATCTGATACCCAGGGCGGCCTTTCAACACGCGTGAACGTACAAGAGGCGAAAGAATTCAAGGTGACCGTCGAACTGCGTGACATGAGTGATGAGGTCCGCAACAGTCTCCGGCCCGGCATGAGCGCCACCGCTACGGTCACCACCAAAGTGAAGAACAATGTGGTGGCAGTGCCGCTGGAAGCGATTGTCGAGAAGACCCCAACCCCGTCACCTACGCCATCGGCGACCGTCTCCGGAAGCGTGCCCGCCACGGCTTCCACCGAAAAACCGAAAAATCTCAAGGGCGTATATGTTCTCGAGGGCAACAAGGTGAAATTTATTGAGGTGACTACCGGGATCACCGGTGAGGCCGACATCGAGATCACCAGTGGTGTGCAGGCGGGAATGGAGATTGTCCGAGGACCCAGCCGTGTACTCAAGACGCTGAAAGATGGCCTGGCCGTCAAACGCCAGGAACGAAAGACCGGCGCTAACGCAAACGTAAACGAGGCCAGCTAATGAGCGACGTTACACTCGCAACTCTTCCAATCGAAGCGGCCCTCCAGCAAGCGCAAGTCAACGGGCAGCATCGTCCCACCTCCCTGATCTCGATGCGCGACATTTGGAAAACTTACCAGATGGGCACCGAGGAAGTGCACGCGCTACATGGTGTCTCGTTTGATGTTAACAAGGGCGAGTACATCGCGATTATTGGCCCGTCAGGATCGGGTAAGTCTACCCTGATGAACCTGATTGGCTGCCTCGATACGCCATCAAAGGGCGACTACTGGCTCAACGGCAAGAACGTGTCTGAGATGGATGACGATGAGCTGGCGCGGATTCGCAATCAGGAAGTGGGTTTTGTATTTCAAACCTTCAACCTGTTGGCTCGAGCAACTGCCCTACACAACGTGGAATTGCCTTTAATCTATGGCGGAATTGGTTCGACCCAGCGACATGAGATGGCCACACAGGCACTCAAAGCGGTTGACCTGTCGGACCGCGTGACTCACCGTCCAAACGAACTCTCGGGCGGACAACGGCAGCGTGTGGCCATTGCCCGAGCCCTCGTGAATCATCCCTCGATTCTGCTGGCGGATGAACCGACGGGCGCGCTCGACACACACACCAGCAAGGAAATTATGGACCTCTTTGAGCGCCTGCACTCTGAAGGCAACACGATTATCGTGGTGACGCACGAGCACGACATTGCCGCGCGCGCTCATCGCATACTCTCTATCCGCGACGGACTGATCGAAAAGGACGAGAAAATCAAATAGGGACACCAGAGACAATAAGGCAAGGTGGCTCTAATGAGAGTCGATGACACCGATGAAACGCAGGGGACATCGCCAAGTAGTTATGAGTTCGGACAACGGATAGCGCCCTCTTCAAAATCACGTCTCATACGTTTGTTTCGCTTTGCCGCACTCTGGGAAGGTTTCCTGGTCGCCACCTCAAGTCTCCGCACCAACAAACTGCGCACGTCCCTTACCTTGATGGGAATAGTCGTAGGCGTAACCGCGGTCATCGCCGTCGTCACGATCATCAAGGGTCTGGACAAGACTGTGGCTCAGACCTTTTCGTCTCAGGGATCCACCGTCTTCACAATTTCCAAGAAACCCCAGATCATCAAGTCGCGAGAAGAGTTTATTAGGTTCAACAAACGTAAGGACGTGACGCACGAAGACGCTGAAGCGATCGCGCGACTTTGCACGTCTTGCTGGCGTGTGGGCGTCGCAGCAAATGCGTTCGAGACGGTCAAATACGCGGATCAGAAGTCAGATGGCGTGCGTGTTCGCGGCGTGACGCCGACGACGATGTTCGATATTGACGGCGTCGCGATCGATGCTGGCCGCATCTGGACGGAAGGCGAGGGCGACTCGGGGCGCGAGATCTGCATCGTAGGACCCGACATTCTGACGAACCTCTTCGGTGGCGCTGCGGCTGACCGAGCAGTGGGACGAGAAATCAGGATCGCTGGGCGGCCCTACACGATTGTTGGCGTGCTGGAACCCCTCGGCTCGATTTTCGGTTTCTCCCGCGACAATGTTGTCTATATCCCTTATTCCTCATACCAGAAAACCTTCGGCTCCAGAAGCTCGATCATTGTCTTCATTCAGGTTCCCACCGCGGAGCAACTCGAAGCGGCTGAAGATCAGGTGCGCACGATCATGCGCAACCGCCGTGGCAAGATCTTCGCCGACGATGCCGACGAAGGCTTCTCGCTGGAAACACAAGACGTCTTTCTTGATCTTTATGGGAAGGCGACGTCAAACATTTACATCGTGACTATTGGAGTGGCTGCAATCTCACTGGTGGTAGGTGGGATCGTCGTGATGAATATCATGCTCGTTTCAGTGACCGAACGAACTAAAGAGATCGGTATTCGCAAAGCTATCGGCGCCCGACGGAAAGATATCCTGACCCAGTTTCTCATTGAGGCGGTGACAGTGACGGCCATCGGTGGAGCTATTGGGGTGGGGACCGGGTTTGGACTGGCTTACATCATTTCGGCGTTAATTGGTTTCCCGTTGCTAATGAGTCTTGCCTCAGCCGTGCTTGGAGTAGGGGTTTCATCTGTGGTGGGGATTATCAGCGGCTTGTGGCCGGCCTGGCGCGCGGCGAAATTGGATCCGATTGAGGCGCTGCGTGCCGAATGAGCTTAATCGTAAATCGTGAATCGCAAATAGTAAGAGGGATTCTGTACCGAAAGCCCGAGTTAAGTTTTTAGCTGTTCACGACTTACGATTCACGATTTACAATTTACGAACCATGCGCTTCGACGACGTAAAAGAATCAGCCTTGATGGCCTTCGACACGCTGCGCGCCAACAAGCTGCGCTCGTCGCTAACCATACTCGGCGTTAGCGTTGGCGTTGTCACGGTCATTTTCATGGTTTCGATCATCCAAGGTCTGAACAGGGCTTTTGCCGGTCAAATCGAGTCGCTGGGTTCAAATACAATCTTCCTCTCAAAATTCGCCCCTAGTTTCGGGCGCCCGCCCGGGCCAGAAGAAATCCACCGAAAAGATCTAACGATGGACGACGCCGAGGCCCTGCGTCGCGAGGCTTCTTCAATCGCGGGGGTCTCTCCGATTCACCGCATGATCGCCGCCACCGCGCGTTATCAGGACAAACAGACCGATACACCAATTCTCTTTGGTGTGACCCCTTACTATGAGTTTGTCCATTCTCAGTATGTCGCAAGCGGGCGCTTTATTAACGACATCGATATGCAGGATCGTTCAAACGTCTGCATCCTCGGTGTTGACGTGATGCGTGCGTTGTTTCCTTATGCGGATGCTGTCGACAGGGAGATCAGGATCAACGGCAATCCGTATCGCGTGATCGGCGTCATGGAGCCGCTCGGTAATTTTTTTGGACAGTCGCGCGATAATTCGATCTTTATGCCGATATCCACCTTCGACAAATACTATCCCGATCGGCCTTTTCCCGAAGTTGTGTTTTTCATCATCATCCGTCCCCACTCGCGCGCTCACGTGAAGTCGGCAATGGATGAGATGACTGACATCCTGCGCCGGCGCCGGCGTGTTCCACCAAACGCACCCAACAATTTCGGTATCTCTTCGCAGGACTCGTTGCTCGACGTTTACAATCAACTAACCGGGGCTACCGCGCTTGTGCTAACGGCCATCTCGTTTGTGGCGCTGATGATTGGCGGAATCGGTGTCATGAACATTATGCTCGTTTCCGTTACTGAGAGGACGAAAGAGATCGGCATTCGCAAGGCCGTGGGCGCTACGAAACTAAATATACTCTCTCAGTTTCTCATCGAAGCAGTCGTCTTAACGGCGATTGGCGGTCTGGCAGGATTGATTGTGGGCGAGATTGCGAGCTTGCTCATGAACAAGTACTCACCGCTTCCAGCTTACGTTCCCTTGTGGGCCATCGCAATGGGCGTGGGGATATCTGCTCTGGTGGGCATCGTTTTTGGTTTATGGCCTGCCTGGAAGGCCGCGCGGCTCGATCCGATTGAGGCTCTTCGCTGGGAATAGTGAGAAGAAACAATATCGGCATACAACCCGTAGTAACTGAACCGTGAAATTCATTGAAACCCTGAAGCTGGCGATAGCAGCCATCTGGGCTCACAAACTGCGCTCAGCGCTGACATTGCTGGGAATGATCATCGGCGTCATGGCGGTCGTAGTCGTTTACTCGCTGATTCAAGGATTCAACACCTATGTTGACGAAAAGATAGCGGGCATTGGGGCCAAGTCATTTAACGTTCAACGATTCAATCCGCTCGAGGATTTTAAGGACACCGATACAATTGCGGCGGCACAACGCCGTAACAAAGATTTGACCTTGGAAGATTATGAGTATCTCAAAGAGAGAGCCACGCTGATCGGAAAGATCGGAGCACGGGCCCGCGGCACACCTTCCATAGTAAAGCGCGGCGACCAGATTCTTGAGGACGTTTTCGTGTCCGGCGCAACGGCGGCAATTGCCGACATTGAGAACCGAGACATCGCCGAGGGACGCTTTATCGTGGATCCCGAAAACGATGCAGCGCAGCGTGTCGCTTACCTTGGCGCCGACGTGGCCACGAAACTTTTTCCGGTGGGCAGTCCGATGGGCCAGGAAATTTCCATTTCCGGTCTGCCCTACCGGGTGATCGGCGTCGAAACCGCCAGAGGTACGGTCTTCGGCATCCCGCAGGATAATTTCATACTCGTGCCCCTGAAGACCTACGCCAACAACTTTGGCGGATTGATTCGCCAGCGTTCGCTCTACTTTGTGGCCACATCGAAGACGGATGATCTATTTAATGACGCGGTCGATGAGACGCGATTTCTGATGCGCACCAGACGCAAGCTACCTCTTAGTGAGAAGGATAACTTTGGCATTGTTACTCCTGATGCAATCACGGGACTGCGGGACCGTTTATTCGGAACTATCTTCATTGTGGCCATTGCGGTGCCTAGCATTGCCTTGCTCGTGGGCGCGATCGTGATTATGAACATCATGCTGGTTTCCGTAACCGAAAGAACGAAAGAGATCGGAATTAGAAAATCCCTCGGCGCGCGGCAGATGGATATTCTGAAGCAGTTTCTGGTTGAGGCCGTAACGCTTTCAGCGATTGGGGGAGCAATTGGCGTTACGATCGCCTGGATTATCGGTCGGGTGCTTACGGCTGTCTTCTTTCCGACTTTCCTCTCGCTAGGCGCCGTGTTTATAGCCGTCGGCGTCTCAATGGGGGTTGGGGTAATGGCTGGTGTTTTTCCTGCCTGGAAAGCAGCAAGGCTGGATCCGATTGAGGCATTAAGGGCGGAGTAGAACGTTTGATCTTTGTTCATTGAACTTTGCGCCTTTGTTCGGCATCCCCCGAGGGCTGAATATCAATCAAAGAGCAAAGCTCAAGGTTTAAAGATCGGATTCTGATTATGAAGCTTTTACGTAGTGACATTTACGAGAATCTTAGGATGGCGTTGTCGACCTTGCTGGCCAACAAACTCCGCTCGTTCCTAACCGTATTCGGCGTGGTGATCGGTGTGATCACCGTCATGTTGATTGCTTCAATCATCAGCGGTATCGACGTGTCAGTAAAGAAAGAAGTGGAATCCTTCGGTACGCGCTCGATTTTCATCAGTAAGTTTAGTCCGGGAATTCACGTCGGACGCCGATCGCGCGAAGAGCGCATGCGCAAGGAACTGAGCTACGACGATGCGATCGCGCTTTCCAATCTACCCGCCGTTGAATTGTCAGTCCCCTTCCTCGATATCACGAATAATTTCTTCGGCCAGAAGCTCCTGGTTTCAGGCGGAGGAAAGACCACCGCCGGGGTCGCGTTGCAGGGCACCTTGCCGGAATTCGAGCGGGCAGGAACCCAGGTTGTTTCGGAAGGAAGGTTTTTCACTCAGTCGGAGGAAGACACGAAGCAGGACGTGTGTGTGATCGGTTCAAAGGTAGCCGACGACTTTTTCAAGTTTGGTTCGCCCGTTGGGCAAACGATCAAAATCGGGTCCGATGAGTTTCGCGTGGTGGGCACACTGCAGAAACGCGAGCAGTTTCTCATCAGTGGCGGCAGCGATGATCAGAACAATGTCATCTATCTGCCGTTCAGTGTGGCGAAAAAACTTAAACCTAATGCCGACGACATTTACATTCTGGCTGTGGGGAGATCTGGTCAAATGGATGAGGCGAAGGATCAAGTACGAGATCTGCTGCGGGTTCGGCGGCAAGTGTCCTTTGCAGCGCCGGACAATTTCGGTATGGAAACCGCGGAAAGCATCCTCGATAACTTTCGCTCGATCACAGCCGGTCTGGCGATCGCAATGGTGGTTATTTCTTCCGTTGGTCTGATGGTGGGTGGAATTGGCGTGATGAACATCATGCTTGTTTCAGTCACTGAACGCACCCGGGAAATCGGTGTGCGTAAGGCAATCGGGGCCAAGCGCAGCGACATCATGTGGCAATTTCTAATTGAGGCCGCCACTCTCACCGGCATTGGCGGGGTAGTTGGCCTCTCGATAGGTTGGCTCTCAACTTTCCTACTCCGGCTCCTGCTTCCTTCTTACGTTCCGCTCTGGGCGCCGATCGGTGGCTTCGTTGCAAGTGTCGGCATCGGCCTTATCTTTGGGCTCTGGCCGGCATGGAAAGCGGCACGTCTCGATCCGATTGAGTCACTCAGATACGAGTAGCTCCACGCAGTTGAGAGCCGTGTGACTAAAAACTGGGGCAGTTGGTGCCTATCCCGTTTCCTTTCTTGTTTCTGCAAGTCAGGAGATAAAGCTTGAGAACAGCGTAGCGAAGATCATCCCGAAAATCAGGCCCAAAATCCATAGGGTTATTGAGACTCCCCACGCGGCACTGGAACTGACCTTTTGGCCGGCATTGGCTAGCCCCTTGGCCCATAACCACAGGCCGTAAAAAGATAGAACGCCGATAGCAGAGCCCAAGACAAAGAGCGCTGGATGTTCGGCTGGCGCGAACAGTACGCCCAGATTGTCCTGCACTAGAGTCTCCGCACCTAAAATCGGGTGAATGTCCGCCGGAGCCTTGACGTAAAGAATAACTAAACTCAGGATTTTGGAGACTACGGCAATCGGCAAAGATGCATAGAGCATCGCCGCGAATGCCTGCCAAAAATTGATGCGACCGCCGAAAGCGAGCACTCCCAATAAACAAAGGGCAGCAATAAAGGTACCGCCGACAAAAACTTTCACAAAGCTCTTTGCGGCCGTCTGGATTTGTTGGATTGGCTGCTTTGCTTGCTGCAGCGCATCCTCCTTCGCTTTCTCCATTCGCTCCGGAGGAGGCTTTATTGGGCTCTCAGCCAGTTTTTCCATCGTGTAGTTAACGATGACCTCGGCAGTAAGCCGCTGCGTGAACGCTGCTGTGTAAAGAGCATTGATTGCGGCAATGACCAAAAGCGCCGCGAGCCAGTGCGGGTGCGCTCTTAGATTTCTAAACACGCGGGTGGGCTCGTAGAAGATTCCCATCACTTTCTGCACCCCTGACATCGGCGGCTCATCTGCGTTTGTTGCTTGAGGAAGTCGAATGAAGCTAAGAGCAAACAGCAGCACTCCCGAAAACGCAAAGGCCGGACCTGTCCAAATCCCGCCGGGAATAAAGTTTGCTATTCCGCCAATGAGAATCAGGACGCCAAGCACGAACAGCACGATCGCCGGCATTCTCAGGTGCAAGGGACGGGGAGCCGGAGCATCAGCCGCGGGCGGTGGTGTAGCCGGTTGAAAGCTTTCGATGTTCGAGTCGCTCATTGCTTTTCCTCCTGGGGATTGAGAACGGGGACATAGCTTCCGCCAACTCAAGAATAATCGAGACTAACCAAGTTCAGCTTCGTGGCGCTTCATACGAACTTTCGTGGATTTATGTTTCCGGTTGTATTGTCTTACTCTGCTTTGGGCGCTTCACTCCAGCCTGGTACACGAATGCATGCGACCCGATGGCCCGGTGACAATTCCCGCAACTCCGGGTCAATCCGCGCACACTCGTCAATGGCAATGGGGCAGCGGGTGCGAAACCGACAGCCGGAGGGTGGATTGATGGGCGTGGGTACGTCGCCTTGCAATACGATGCGCTCGCGTTTTCGCTTCGGATCCGGAACCGGAATTGCCGAAAGCAAAGCCCGGGTGTATGGGTGAAGCGGTCGCAGGTATAGGTCTGCCGCACTGGCAATTTCCACAATCCGCCCGAGGTACATCACAGCCACCCGCGTTGAGATGTGCTCTACGACGGCGAGACCGTGCGAGATAAAGAGATAGGTGAGGCCGAACTCCTTCTGAAGATCCTGTAGCAGATTGACGACCTGGGCCTGTACCGAAACGTCGAGTGCCGAAACCGGCTCATCTGCCACTATCAGTTTCGGATTCAAAGCAAGCGTGCGAGCAACGCCGATGCGTTGGCGCTGCCCGCCCGAAAACTCGTGTGGGTAGCGTTTGCGGTAATCAGGATCGAGTCCAACGCGTCGCAACAGCTCACCTACGCGTTCGCCCCGCTCGTTCTTCGTTCCTATTTTATGAATCACCAGAGGCTCTCCCACAATGTCGCCAACTTTCATGCGCGGGTTTAGCGAAGCGTAGGGATCCTGGAAAACGATCTGCATCTCCCGGCGCAACTCGCGCAGGTCACTTCTATTCAATGAACGCACATTGCTACCATCGAAATCAATTTGGCCGGCCGTTGGTTCAATGAGGCGTAGCAGGCAACGACCTACGGTAGACTTTCCGCAGCCCGACTCCCCTACCAGGCCCAAGGTTTCGCCACGCAGAATTTCGAAGGATACGTCATCAACAGCGCGCACAACGTCGTCGCTTCCCTCAACCGGAAAGTGTTTGACAAGATGACGGACATTGACGAGCTCTCGGTGATTATTAGTGCTCATGTGTTGATGGTGTCTGTGTGAAAACTCTAATCTTGTTGCTAACAAAGTTCGACGGGGTCGAGTAGACGGGGTGCTTTCGGGCTGGGGGTGACGAGCACCATCACCTGATTACCGCCCCGTCCCTCACAGAACCGTACGAGCAGTTTTC
>JACDCK010000029.1:0-467 GCA_013817595.1 Pyrinomonadaceae bacterium
CAGAGGCAGGCAAGTGGTTGGGTGGCAATGAGCCGGTGATCGCGCTTGAAGTTGAAGGAGAGGTGCGAGCCTACCCGCTACAGATTCTCATCTGGCACGAGATCGTCAACGACGAAATTGGGGGGGTGTGAAAGGACTGGTGGCGGGAACGATTGGTGGACTAGTTGCTTCATGGGTGATGGAGGAGTTTCAAGCTTTTTAGATCAAAGCATCCGAGGCCGTACAGCACTCTCAGGTGAACGGCTCAAACGAGTCCTCGTCCTCAACGCAACAAAGGGAGCAATCTCCCGACGACGGCGAAGAGCAGGAGCCTGCCACAGTTAAAGCGGCGGAGACAATCTCTGAGATAATCCTGGGCCACCAGTTAGCAGAGAATGAAAAAGAGATTGCGGGCGACCCGGTGCATTACGCGACCGGCGCGGCGTCAGGCGCAGTCTATGGCGCTGCGGCTGAGTTGGCTCCTGAAT
>JACDCK010000029.1:477-15739 GCA_013817595.1 Pyrinomonadaceae bacterium
CGGGGCAGGAATACCTTTCGGTACTGCCGTCTGGTTAATCGTCGACGAAGGCGCGGTACCATTGCTCGGCCTCTCGAAAAGACCAACCGAGTATCCACTCTCGACGCACATTTATGCGCTGGCGTCACATTTTGTCTATGGCCTGACGACGGACATAGTGCGGCGAGCAGTTCGGAGTATGCTGTAAGGCTTAGAGACAGGGCGTCCGAATCAAAGCAGCTCCAAATAGGGAGGGATGATGAAACCGAACGATGAGGCCGGCACACTCCCGACTCCGGAAAGACCGTTTCGCGTCCTCCTCATCTCCGGCTCAGATCGCCGGCAGTACAACTGCCCCGGCGTAGATTCCAAGTCGCGCACCCTGATGCTGCGCATGAGTGAGCGCCTCCCGCAGGAGTGGGAGATTGATTACGAAGACCTCGGCAATGTCTATGCCCGTGCGCGCATACAAAGCTGCAACGCCTGCGTCTCGACTTCGATGGCACTCTGTGTCTGGCCGTGTAACTGTTATGAGAAGAACAATTCAGCCGAGCCTGACTTGATGTGGGATCTGGATATGTACGCGCGACTTGATCTGGCGGACGCATGGGCGGTCATCGCCCCCGTCAACTGGTATGCGCCGACGAGCAATCTGAAGCTGATGTTCGACCGGCTGGTGTGCATGAACGGGGGCAACCCGCGTGAGGATTTGATTGAACATAAGAATCAGGAGTTGGCGATGAAGCTGGAACATGCGCCGGAGTGGGCGGAGTTGAGCTTGAATCATCTGGAGGGGCGCACGGCTGGCTTCTTCTGCTACGGGGATGGCGGCGGCGATGAGTTGGACGACCGGGGACGCCCGAAGATTCTTCGGCACAAAGAGTACTTCGATCCTGAGAAAGAGCCTTTCCCGGAGATGCGCGATACTTATGCACCGCTCGTCTGGCAGTGTCGTTACGGCGGGGTCGAAGTCCCGGATCAGCTCTGGCGTTATGTCGGGTTCGGGCAGGGTAAGAAGTACAGCGACAATCAGGCGGAGGACATGGCAACTGAGACGAACGTCTTTGCGGAGTTTGACAAGTGGGCGGATGCCTTCGCCGCTTTCGTTAGCGACAAAGGCAAGGTCGAACCGGGAAAGTACCGGGCTTATGAATACAAGCCGCCGGGCCATTTGACGGAAGACCTGAAACTGAAATGGCGAGAGATCAAGATTGGTCTGGGACATCCGCCGAAAGGATCGTCTCCTGCCAGGCAGAAAGAACTAGGTCTTAACCGCGACGAAACGCTTAGGCCCAAGAAGAGCGAGGGCAAGAAGTTGCGTGAGTGATAAACTCGTCAAAGCTGTGACAGTTAACAACGTGTGATTGAAGAATCCGGGAGGGATGTGATGCTGGGATTCGGTAAACAGAAACAGGTGACTGAATACGAAGCGGATGGTGAGAGCGAGCGCGTCTATCACGAAATCAAACAGACTTTGCGCGTCACCGGCATCAATCTGAACTTTCGCACGTGGGCCGGATACGAGAAGTTCTTTCCGGCGATGTGGGACGCGATGCGACCCTTAGCGGAGACGCGCGCTTTCGAGACGGCAGCGGATTGCGTGCGTGCCGAAGCGGTGCGCGCCGCCGACAAGTTGCTCCGACTTGAGAATCAATCGCGCGCCGCTTTAGGCGAGAGTCAGGCTTACCAGCTTCGTGCTGCGCTCGATCTGTACCAATACATCAATCCCAAGCTGCTCGTCTTCACCTCCGCCGTGAAGCTGGCTCTCGATGGGGCACAGCCGGAACGCGGAGGCAAAGCAAGCGCGGACGTTGAACTCATCGAACGCGGCGTGCCCGCCCGGATGTATCCGATGGAGATGGTCTCGTCGGAGCCGGAAGAGGAGCGCATCAAAGAACTCTTCGAGGACATCAAGCAGACGCTCTCGCTTTCGTCCATCAACAGCGACTACCGCACGCTCGCGCTCTGGCCCGATTATCTCAGTGCCGGTTGGAAAAAATTGAAGCCGATTGTGCAGGGCGACGAGTTCAAACGGGCTTCTGACAATTTACGCGAGACGGCGCGCAAGCTTGCGCACACACTTCCCTTTCCCGTACCGCTATCTCGCGAACGCCTCGAAGAACTCGGCGAGGATGCGGACGAGATAGCCACGACGACTGAAAAGTTCGAGCGTCTTCTGCCGTCGCTGATTATCAACATCGCCCTGTTTTCGCTCGACTGGAAGACGCCCGAGACGCTCGTGCAGTCGCCGTTTCCGGCAAGGCCGCGTCGGAATGCAGTTCAAGGAGGTGCGCGATGAACTGGAGAGAATTTCAATCAATGCAGCGCGTCGCCGAACTCGGCGACCGCTTCATCAGTTATCTGGATGAAGGCACGGGCGAACCCGTCATCCTAATCCACGGCATCCCCGTATGGGGCTACCTCTGGCACGCCCTCACGCCTGCGCTCGCCAAACAGAATCGCGTGCTCACGCCTGATCTGCTCGGCTTCGGCTACTCCGACAAGAGCGACTGTTTCGACCGCTCCATCGCGCGGCAGGCTGAGATGATTGACGCCTGGATGGGTGAACTTAGAATTGAGCGCGCACACATCGTCGCGCACGACATCGGCGGCGGCGTGGCTTTGCGGTTGGCGACGCTCTTCCCGCATCGCGTCATGCATCTCTGCGTGATGAACACGGTCTGCTACGACTCCTGGCCGATTGAAGCGATGCTGCAATTCGGTCACCCGGAGACGCGCCGCAAGCTTTCTGCCGCGAGCGCCATCACGATGCTCAAGCAGGCGCTCAAACAGGGCTTTGCCAAATCACCTGATGACGAACTGCTCGACTCTCTCCTCGTGCCTTACACCACGGAGGTCGGCAAGCTTTCGCTGATACGCAATGCGGCGGCGCTCAACACGAATTTAACGACCGAGATCACCGCCTTGCTTCCGAAGATAGAAGCGCCAACGCTCATCCTGTGGGGCGAGGATGATCTCTTTCAACTTGTGAAGTACGGCGAGCGTCTGGCGCGAGACATCCCCGGCGCGCAGCTCGTCCGCGTGAAAGACGCGCGCCACTTCCTCATGCTCGACCAGCCGGACGAAGTGGCCGAGCACGTCTCCGCTTTCCTCAAAGGAGAGCAGGTCGAAACCGCTCACGCTGGTTAATGAAAAGGAGTGACACCGATGGTTAAGACGATTTCGAGAGATGAACTGAAGGAAAAGATTGATCGCGGCGACAAGTTCCTGCTCGTCGAAACTCTGCCTGCGACGGCTTATCATCACGCGCACCTGCCGGGCGCAGTCAACCTGCCGCCTGATCAAGTGACGCAACTGGCTCCCAAACTCATGCCGGACAAGAGCGCGGAGACTGTGGTCTATTGCGCCAGCCCGACGTGACACGCTTCGGAAACGGCCGCCCGTGAACTGGCGGCGCTTGGGTACACGAACGTGCGGGATTACGCGGAAGGCAAGTCTGACTGGATCGACGCGGGGCTGCCCACCGGGAGTGAGCATAAACATTGAGGACGAATAATGAGCACGAGCATTGATGTGGAACGGGCGGTCAATGAAAGATATGGCCGGGCAGCGCAGAGGTGCGAAGCGGAGTTGTGCTGCCCCGTCGAATACGATTCGAAGCTTCTGAGCGTTATCCCCGCTGAGATTAAAGAGCGCGACTACGGCTGCGGCGATCCTTCGGCATTTGTGCGCGAGGGCGACTGCGTGCTCGATCTGGGCTCGGGCGGGGGCAAGATTTGTTACATCGCGGCGCAGATCGTCGGCTCAACGGGGCGCGTCATCGGTGTTGACGCGAACGAAGAGATGCTCGCGCTGGCCGAGAAGCACCGGCACGACATCGGGGAGCGCGTCGGCTATCACAACGTGGAATTTCGCAAGGGCCGGATACAGGATTTGCGCCTCGACCTGTCCCTCGTTGATGCGTACCTCGCCGCAAACCCCGTCGCTTCGGCGGCAGACCTCGCGCGCCTTGATGCTTACTGCTCCGAAATTATAGCAGACCGCCCGCTCGTCGCGGACGAATCGGTTGATGTCGTGCTCTCGAACTGCGTGCTGAATCTTGTTCGTCCCGAAGACAAAGAACAACTCTTCAATGAGATGTTTCGCGTAGTGCGGCGCGGCGGGCGCGTGTGCATCAGCGACATCGTCGCGGACGAGGACGTGCCCGTCGAGTTGCAGCGCGACGCAGAACTGTGGTCGGGCTGCATCGCCGGCGCGTATCGTGAAGATGCCTTCCTAGATGCCTTCGACCGCGCGGGCTTCTACGGCATGGAAATCGTCAAACGTGATGAGAAGGCCTGGCGCACAATTCAGGGAATCGAGTTTCGCTCGGTCACCGTCGGGGCCCACAAGGGAAAGCAAGGGCCTTGCTGGGAACGCAAGCAAACTGTGATCTATCGCGGACCCTGGCGCAAAGTAATTGATGATGATGGCCATGTTCTTGAACGAGGCAAGCGCATCGCTGTGTGTGATAAGACATTTCAGATTTATAACCGCGCGCCTTACGCGGATGACGTTCTTCCGATCGAGCCGTATGAAACAACGTCTCTCGAGGATGCAGTAGCCTTCGACTGCCGTAGATCTGCCGTCCGCGATCCGCGTGAGACGAAGGGCTTGGAGTACGCTGTTACGGATCTATCCGGGACCGCATGCTGTGAGCCGGGTGGCGATTGCTGTTGATGGTCTTGTTAGATTACTTGCTTTGAGATCGTAATGAAGCGAAACCCGGAACAACTAGGAGTCTGTCGGAAAAAGGAATTTCTCTTTGCAAACCCCGTCTCTGAGTCCTCTGTTTCTCTGGGGTGAAATTACTTAAGAAAAACGCTCACCACAGAGGGCACAGAGATCGCACCGAGAATCACAGAGGGTAGTTTTTCCGACAGACTCCCCTAGGACTTACGACCGCGGCTCATCAATTGATCCGCTAGACGAACGCTGATGAAGAGTCAAAATCTTCTAACGTGGTTGCGCGCCCCGCTGATTATCGGCGCGTTCGGCGTGCTTCTCTGGCTGGAACGCCGGCGACCGCTGCGTCGTCACGCGATTGAGCCCAAATTTAAGCGAGAGGCGCGCAATCTTGCAGTCGCCGCCGTGGGCGCCGGCGCGCTGCTGCTGATTGAGAGGCCGGCGATCCTGCTGCTCGCCCAATTTGTTGAAGCGCACAGATGGGGTCTGTTGAAGCGGTTGCGATTACCCTCGTGGCTGGAGGTTGCGCTGGCGATAGTATTATTGGATTACACGCTCTACGTTTGGCACTACCTGACTCATCGAGTCCCATTTCTTTGGCGATTTCATGTGGCCCATCATGTTGATCTCGACCTCGATGCTTCCACGGCGCTGCGCTTTCATTTCGGCGAGTTGGCGCTTTCAGTGCCGTGGCGTGCGGCTCAAGTGATCGTCATTGGTGTGTCGCCGATGTCATATTTGGCATGGCAGGCGTTCGTATTTCCGTCGATCATCTTTCATCACTCAAATCTCGAACTGCCGATCGGTTTGGAGCGATGGCTCAACCGTTTGATCGTCACGCCGCGTATGCATGGCATTCATCATTCGATCATTGAAGAGGAAACGAATTCGAACTGGTCCAGCGGACTGAGCGTCTGGGATTGGATGCACGGAACGCTTAAGTTGAATGTGCCGCAGGATGAGATCACAATCGGAGTTCCGGCATATCGTGATCCGGAAGAGGTCAGGCTTACAGAGGTGCTCGTGCTTCCTTTTCGTAAGCAACGTCCGAGCTGGGAGATACGGGATGATGGTAAATCAGAACGCCAAATTTCAGGCGTCGCGGAAAATTACTTGCTTCCGTAACGAAGCTGGCGGTGCTTTCTCGAACGTCTTCCATAAAGATGTCGCTCCTCCGGAGCTTTAGCTAATTTCAAGTAATCTTTGGTTGTCTTTGCCAATGACTTCAACCCGAGAAAATCAGCATCCATTGATTTCGATCATCATCCCTACTCTCAACGAGGCGGGGTCGATCACGCAGACACTCGATGCGCTAGCCAAGATATCCGAACCGGTTGAAGTAATCGTCGTTGATGGAGGCAGCAACGATGACACGGTTCAGATTGTTCGCCAGCGCAAAGTGAAACTGATCGCGGCTGAGCGCGGGCGGGGCGCGCAGATGGATGCTGGGGCGCGGGGCGCCCAGGGAGAGGTGCTCTGGTTTCTGCATGCCGACAGTGTTCCTCCGGGTGAGGCGCCACAACGAATTATCGAATCGTTACGCGATGCTCGTGTCGTTGGTGGTCACTTCGATGTTCATTTCGTTGGCCATAGCTTCTCCGCGCGCTTTCTGTGCTGGTTCTATCGGCAACTGCGAAGGACAGGAGTCTGCTATGGCGACTCCGCAATCTTTGTGCGACGAGAAGCTTACAATCAGGTCGGCGGCTTCAAGCCGTTTCCGATCTTTGAGGATTTGGATTTAGTGCGACGCTTGCGGCGGCGTGGTCGCGTGGCGCGCGTCTCTGCCGCCGTTAAAACTTCGTCGCGTCGTTTTGAAGGGCGGAGCTTTTTTCTAACATTCGCCAGATGGAACTTTCTGCAGGTGCTTTACTGGCTTGGCATTCACCCGCGAACGCTCGGCGGACTGTACGCTCCGATTCGCAACGCAGGGGTTTGCGAAGCCGAGCCGTTGAGAATCGAAAAGCAATCCGGTTAGAAAGCGGACTTGTCCGCCCATTGGTTTCGAGGAGTTGGCGCATGAACTATTACGACGAAAATGACCTTGGCCATTTCGCGGATGTTGGAAAACACCGTCCCGATCTTTTTGAGAAGTTCATGGCCTGGTATCAAGCCTGCCAGGAAGACGGCGCGCTGTCGCGACGCGAGAAGGCGCTGATTGGATTGGCGGTTGCTCACGCGCTGCAATGTCCGTACTGCATCGACGCTTTTTCACAATCGTGCCTGGAAGCGGGCTCGCACATGGAACAGATGACCGAGGCTATTCACATGGCCGCAGCGATCCGTGGCGGCGCAGCTCTGATTCATGGCGTGCAGGCGCACAACTCGGTGAACAAGGTGTCGATGTGATGTCAACAGCGTTGTCGGTTATACAAGGAGACTTCGGGGTCCACTCTTCCGTCGCTTTTGACGAGAAGCTGGCGGGCTATGGCCTTGAGTTGCACGCTGCGGCGATCGACACACTACAAGTCAACGTAGGCAAGCTGTGCAATCAAGCCTGCAAACATTGTCACGTGGATGCCGGGCCGGCTCGCATGGAAATCATGACGCGTGAAACTGCCAAGCAGATTATCGAGGCCGTGCGGAAGTTTCGCATTCCCACAGTCGATATCACCGGGGGCGCGCCCGAACTCAATCCTTCATTCCGCTATTTGGTTCGCGAATCACGCAAGCTCGCCTCTCATGTAATCGTGCGCCACAATCTGACAGTGATGTTCGGGCCTGGACTGGATGATCTACCTGAGTTTTTTCGCGAGCACTCAGTCGAGGTTGCTTCGTCTTTGCCTTACTTTCTTGAACACGAGACAGATGCACAGCGCGGCCATGGTGTTTTCGAGAAGTCAATCGAAGCGTTGCGACTACTGAATGCTGTTGGATACGGGATTGAGAACAGCGGTTTGATTTTGAATCTGGTTTACAACCCGGTGGGCGCGTTTCTGCCGCCGCCACAGGAGAGCATCGAAGCTGACTTCAAACGCGAGTTGTGGTCGCGTTACGGCATCACCTTTAATCAGCTGTACACAATCACGAACATGCCCATCAAACGCTTCCTCGATTATCTGCGTCGCTCGGGAAACGAAGAGCGCTACCTGCGCAAGCTGGTTGAGGCGTTCAATCCCAACACAATCGATGGCTTGATGTGCCGAAATCTTGTCAGCGTGGACTGGACTGGGAGACTTTACGATTGCGACTTCAACCAGATGCTCGAATTGGGCGTTGCGCCTGAGTTGCCGCAAACCATTGCTGACTTTGATCCGGTAGAGTTTGCGCACCGCCGCATCATGACCGGCGCGCACTGTTTTGGCTGTACCGCCGGCGCGGGCTCGAGCTGCGGTGGCGCGGTCGCGGCAAGATAGTTTCGATAGCGATGCTAGTGAATAGGTTTCATCTTCATCTTCCTGGTCGCGCTCGCACTGGCGAACGGCGCCAATGATGTCTCGAAAGGCGTCGCCACGCTTGCCGGCAGCGGCGTCACCCGTTATCAAACAGCTATTCTGTGGGGCGCGGTGACCACGCTTGGGGGAGCGCTTGCTTCCGGTCTGTTCGCCGCACGAATGCTTAAGCTCTTCACCAGCGGCATCGTTGCCGCAAAGCCAACGCCGGCATTTACGCTCGCAGTGATAGCCGGCGCGGTCGGTTGGGTGGTAGTCGCCACGGTGACACGCCTTCCCGTGTCAACCACACACGCCATCATCGGGTCACTATTGGGCGCCGGCATGTTCTACGCGCCGACCTCGGTAGCATGGGGTAACATCGCGCCAAGATTAGCGATGCCTCTCTTGTTAAGCATCGCTATGTCTTATGCCTTGTCTGCCGCTCTCAATAAAATCTTCGCGCAACGCAATGCGGAATCAGTTGATGGTATTTGTGTTGGGGCCGAGCAGCTTGACGCGGTGCGTTGCAGTTTACCCAAATCAACGTCATAACTGGAACGCGCGAAGACTGTTCCTCAGCGCGTGGCTATCTCAGGTTTAGTTCGGCGACAGCCCACTGGTTGTCGAGCGGCGCGGTTGGTTTTGCGCGCGGTTTGAACGATACGCCGAAACTCGTAGCGATCGGCTTTCTAGTTTTGGGTACAGCGGTCAGCTTGAAATTGTTATTACTCACAGTCGCGGGCGCGATGTTTGTGGGCAGCCTATATGCAGGTCGGCGCATCGCGCGCGTACTTGCCGAAAAGATCGTGCGCATGGATCATCGAGAAGGCTTTCTGGCTAACCTAACGACGGCCTTGCTCGTGGGCATCGGTGCAAACTTCGGCGTGCCGATGTCGACTACTCACGTTTCGACGGGCGCCATTGCCGGGATCGCCGGCGGAGACACTGCGCGACTTAACCGGCGCACCCTGCGCGATCTCGTCTTGGCGTGGACAGTGACGCCGCTGGTAGCTGCTTTGATGGCCGGCATTGCTTATCTGATAGCTGCTCGTCTGATTTCTTAGGAGGAAAACAATCGTGAAGGTGTTGACAGCATTCTTTCAAACAATCGTTCTACTGTCGGTGGCTATGACTGCGAACTCGCAATCGCCGACTGCGCCTCTGCGGACTATACCAATTGCAGTCGCAGACATCGCCCCCGACTTCACGCTTGAAGATCAAAACAAGAATAAAGTCACGCTTGCCGACGCTCTCTCTAAGAGCCCGGTGGTGTTGGTCTTCTATCGTGGCTACTGGTGACCATACTGTGCTCGGCAGTTAGCCGAACTACGCTCGTTGTTGAAGAGGGGTGAGAACGTAAAGCTCTACGCGATCAGCGTCGACCCTCCAGACGTTGGCAAGGACTTTGCGAAGAAGTTAGCTGCCGATGGCAAGGGCGAAGTTAACTTTCCCATCCTCTCCGACCCGGATCATAAGATCATTGACGCTTACCGTCTGCGCGATCCTGCTTACGAAGGGTCGCAATACTACGGCATTCCGCATCCGGCGGTTTACGTGATCGACAAAGCCGGAAAGGTCGCTTGGGCGAAGATTGAATCGAACTATCGCGAGCGTCCAGCCAATGATGAAATACGCGCGGCGCTTGATGCCTTGAAGTAAGCAGTGTCCTCAGGCGCGATTTTCCCAGTACGGCTCAAGTTCCACGCCGAGCCCGTCGGCCAGACGGTTCACGAAAGCGAAGTAACCGGTGATCAGATTGATATCCAAAATATCGGCGTCCCCAAATCCCGCCTCTCGCAACTTATGAACATCCTCTTGAATCATGTTCCACGGCTCCAGCGTAAGTTTCGCTGAGTATTCCAGCATCGTGCGATCCTTTTCGGGGATTTGCGCGCGACGAAAATCCATTTGAAGTTCCTGCACGAGCTTGTCATTCCTGGTTAAGCGACGGAGACCCTCCGCGTGATGCCGAATTCAATAGTGGCAACTATTGGTCGCGGAGACTACAACCGCAATCATTTCTCTTTGCGCGCTGCTGAGCCCTGAGGGGCCTCGCATGAGCGTCCTGTAGAATTCATAGTGCGTCCGCAGCGAAGCCGGATTCAAGCTGTGGATTTTCAGAATATTATCTACTCCTCCCGACGGCTCAATCATCTCGTCATACAGTTGTTTTAACTCTCCACTTGCTTCCGCTTCCGGAATTACTCTTATCCAGGACATAGTGATTCCTCCAGAGCCGCGCGTAAAGTTGCCAGGTGTCAACTGCCAGTGATCTCATCGCCACACCTTGAAATAGTAAGAAAGCAATTTCTTGTATGACGTCAATTTCGCCAGCACCGCGTCGAGCCCGGCCTGCTGGTTAACCTGTGCCAGCGTCGGGTAAACATGAATCATGCTGCCGAGCGCAGTGATTGACAGCCGCTGCTTCATTGCGAGCACTACTTCGTGAATCAGCTCGCCCGCGTGCGCGCCGATGATGTGCGCGCCTACGATCTTGTTCTTTCGACCCTGGCAAACGATCTTGGCAAAGCCTTTGGTTTCTTCCTCTGCTTGCGCGCGATCATTATCGGCAAAGTCGGTTCGGTAAATGTGAATGTTCATTGCGCCGAACTTCTTTTTCGCTTCGGTTTCCGTCAATCCGACCCGCGCTACTTCCGGATCGATGAACGTGGTCCAGGGCACGACGCGAAAATCGGTCTTTTGCAACAGCGGCCAGAAGAAGAGAGCATTGCGAATCACGACGGATGCTTCATAAGCAGCCATATGCGTAAAGGGAAAGTGACCCGTCACGTCACCCGCGGCGAAGATGTGACGCGCCGAAGTTCGCAGGTACTCGTCGGTGATAATGCGACGTTCGTCGTACTCCACACCCGCGGCTTCAAGATTCAACCCCTGTGTGTTTGGCCGGCGTCCCGTGGACACGAGAATCTGCTCCGCAAACAAATCCGTTTTCTTGCCGTCTTGTTCAACGGTCACGACCTTTTGCCCATTCGCGGCAGAAACGCGCACGGTCTTATGGTTGAGCAGAAGTCTCAAACCTTCACCGCGCATCAGCTCGGCGACGGTTGCCGAGGCTTCTTCGTCTTCTTTTGGCAGCAGACGCTTATCCATCTCGACAACGGTGACTTCACTGCCAAAGCGCGCGAACGACTGACCGAGCTCCAAACCGATTGGTCCACCTCCAAGAACGATCAAGGATTGGGGTAGCTTATTGATTTGGAATACTGATTCGTTGGTGAGAAAGCCAGTTTCTGGGAGACCTTCAACAGGTGGGACAGCAGGACGTGATCCAGCTGAGATACAGAAACGCTTCGCGGTTATTGTTCGTTTGGCGCCGTCACGATTGGTGATCTCCAACTCGCGCGGCGACAAAAAACGCGGGCTGCCAAAAATCACCTTAATGCCCCACGCTTCAAAGCGTTCCGGTCGATCGTGCTCGCCAACAGTTTCGATTACGCGCGCAACACGATCTGTGATCGCGGCGAAGTCTCGGTTCTTGAATTCCAATGTCTGAGTGGAGAAACCGAAATCCTGCGCCCGTCGCATATCCGCTGCAAATCGAGCCGAACGAATAAACGTCTTCGATGGCACGCAACCTGTATAGAGACAGTCGCCCCCCAGCGCTTTCTTTTCAACCAGAGCCACGCGCGCGCCAAGCTGCGCCGCTCCGCCCGCAACCACCAATCCGGCAGAGCCGCCCCCTATCACAATCAAGTCATAGCGACTCATGAATCTAGTTCTTTCTTGCTAATTTCTTATCCTTCATTGTCGTAGTCCTCCCAAGTATGCCGCAGCAGCAGCGTAGAGCCTGGTCGCCGCCTTTTCCCGGCGCGGCTGATTTGGTCACTTCGATCTCGAAACCACAGTCCGGCTCAGGACAGCAATAACGCTCTCCTTCCTGTAAGGCCATTGCATTTACCCTCCTTTCACTTTCCGTGTTTATTTCATGGAAGCGCTACTCCAACACCCGCGGCGCGGAGTGACGCTACTTCGGCTCCGCCACCGGCGCAACAGTCAGCGAGTGTTCCGTCGATCACTATCGCCGGAACACCCCGCACCTCATACTGTTTGGCTTTAGCAGCCACATCTTCTTTGTGCATGCCCAGCACTTCAATCTCGCATGACGTACAGGCAATGCTGTTCACAAGTTTGATTGCTTCTTCGCACGCCGGACAACCGGCGCTAAAGATTTCGATCTTACGTTTGATTGGCATGGTGTCTTACTCCTCTCATCCTTGTTTCCCGGTCGCGATATTGCGAGGTGATCACCGCGCGCAGCAATCATCTGCCGGCGTAAGCGTTTCTTTCATCGACGTCTCGCGCTCAGCCGTGAGACGCTTGACGGTTCGGTTTACTTCACCAAGGCAGCAAGCGCCTGACGGATTGCGCACTTCGCACGCGCACCTGCCTGCCTTGATCAACCCGCTTACCGTTGCGGGAATTGTGCTCTTGCCCGTGTGAACAATTTCTTCGCGCGCGTCACCCTCCGTGAACCCGAAGCAGTAACAGATCGGCCGCGCATCTCCTGTTGCCTTTGCGCCAACAAGTTCGCGCATCTCGTCTACGCTGAAACGGGTCTCGCGGTCCCCGTAGTAAACAACGGGGCACTGCTGATCTCCGCAAAATCGAAACGCCTCGTCACTAACGCGCTCAAGATGTTCGTGCTTTACGTGGTGCAGAACCGTTTGTCGTTCGACGGGGCGGCCTTCAGTTCCGCACGCCGAGCACCGCGTCTCAGTTTTCGCATCCGCCTGGCTGACTACAATGTCGCATGACTCTGTAGAGCCCGGCACAGCACAGGAATCGCTCATATTCTTCCCCCTCGTTGCTTGTGTTTCCTCATAAGCAGCCATCCTGCAAAGGCAATCAGCAACCCGACCACAGCCAGGCTCATTAGTATGGCGTCTTTGAGAATGAAGCCGAGGCCAAGCGCGACCAGCGCCCGGACGCGGCAGCAGCTTGAGTCTTTCGTAGTAGCGAAGGCGTCAATTACTTACACCCGTGCGTTTCGCCACTTCGCCGATTTGAAGGTCGGAATCCATCAGAGTACCTCGACCTACAGAGGATAGACTCTAGAGCCAAGTCGAGAGTCAAGTGAACGGGTTCAAGGGCGGCTGGCTACGCGACCCCCGGTGAACTCGTAATCTCATCGCATCATATGGGCTCCCACTCTTGAGGTTGTGCCTAATCTCTCGGAAACCAATGGTGGTTGCGCTCGTGACTACCCCAGATGGGAAGGTCCGACCCTATCACCTTCGATGAACTCTTTCTTATGCGCTATGTGTTTCTTGTCGAATTGTCGCGCCAATTTCCAACGCCTCTTTGGGTTGGAGCATGGGGTTGTGACTCCCAAGGTCTGCCGCAAATCAAACTACTCCAAGCGTTTCTGGCGGCGAGCCGTGGGACGGCTGCGTCCGTGCTTTGCTAACTGGCGAAAGCCAACATTCTGGAAGGGCAGTTTGCTTAGGATTCTTTCTCAATCCTAGTTGAGTGCCAGACTAAACGTACCGCATTTCGAGGTCGTTTCGATTCAAGTCTGGCAGAGTCTGGCAAACTAAGAATTAGCGAGAGTGGACGCGCAATTAGGATGTTTCCACTTATTTCGGACGGCCCCTACTGAGTTTTGCCGTCCATGATTTTTACAAGCTCATTCGCAGCTTCGGAGTCGAGCGTTTTGAGTTTGGTGTGTTGCCGTAGCGCCGCTTCACGATTTCCGAGACTGAAGTATGCCTTTCCTAACGCGAGTTCGTACGGGACGTAATCGGGCTTAATTTCAGTCGCACGGCTCAAAGAGTTGACTGCTTCGGCAAATCGCCGAGACCCGTAATACGCACCCCCAACCAGGTAATGCGATTCCGAATCGTCAGGCTTGACTGCTATTGCGCGTTTGTAAGCGTCGATGGCCTGGGGGAATTGTCCTAGCCCTGCGAAGGCAATGCCAAAATTATGATGGAATTGAAACTCGGTGCCCGCGCTCGGTTTGACCCGGGCGTATTCACCGTACGCTTCAACGGCTTCCTTGTATCGTTTTGCGAAATGATGCGACAAACCGATATTCCAATAAGCTTCCGCCATATCTGGCTAATCCGGAGCGCCTCTTTGTAAGACATGATGGCCTCGTTAAATCGGCCCTGCTTATGGTACGTCATGCCCAACGATACCTGAGCGTTAACTGACTCGGGTTTAAGGCGAAGCGTTTCGCGGTAGGCATCGATTGCTTCGTTCCATTGTTCCAGCCCGTAATAGGCTCGACCCAGGTTGTAGTGGATATTCGCATTCTCCGGAGCGATGCGAACCGCCTGCTTGTAGGCTTCGACAGCTTCCCTATGCCGGCCGGCTTTATAGTGCTCCAACCCTTTATCCAGATGGATCTCGGCTGCAGTTTTTTGCTGCCCCGCTACTAAAAGCGGCGGGCCGAATAAAAACAGACACGATAAAATTATGAGTTGGTGCTTCATGGGTATAATGTGAGATCAAGTTAAAGCCCGTTATATCCCGGACCTGGTACTCTGTGGAACTCTAACTTTAAGTCAACGCTTCATCTGTCTTTAGAGAAGTCAATTACCTGACCATCTGATATGGTCATTTTTTTACTGCTGCCGCCGACCTTGATGTAATACTCACCTGAAGGCACTCCGCATTTCATCAGGCCGTAAGCGAGACACAACCGCTTTTTCTGGGTAATGTCGTCGACTTCGACGGATACATTGCTCGGAACGGTGAAGCGGATCGTGCCAATGTGGATGCGCGTGTCCATGCCGCGTTTTACGGGCACGCGCGTTAAGCGCACTGAGTTTATCTCAACATCGTATTCGCCATCGAGTAAGGGGAAGTTTGCTCTGCCATATGTTGAGGGGGTAATTCGCTCTTTCCCGCCGACCTCAAAGGCCGCAACGAAGTTATTTCCACTCTCCTCCATCCCGGGGAATTGGATGACAATCTGCCCGGAAGAGCCCTTCATGTCAGCACTAGGTTTGAGTTCCCACCCAACAGGTGAACTTACAAGTGTTCTGCCAGGGTCGGTGCGACTGCTAGTCGAGGTGACGGGCGAAGTGCTGGTTCCGGGTGAGGATTCGTCCTGGGCCTTATCCGTCCCGACCTTGGTTGTCTCATATACTTGGCAGTTCTGACACGCCCCCGAAACCGACGTACAGTGAACTTGTTTCCTTACTGCCTCCCAAGCACATTTGGCGTTTTCGTCCGAATCGCATTCACATGTATGAGTG
>JACDCK010000207.1 GCA_013817595.1 Pyrinomonadaceae bacterium
ATGTGTCCTCTTAAATCCTTGCTGCGATGCGGCACCTCGCACAACTCCGACCAACCTCCGCGACGAAAGCTCTTTTCCGAACGATCATTCGGAAACGTGTAGCCGGCGATGTCAGACTGATTGATATTATCCAAGCACACGCCCGCCAGGTGATGCAGGAAACCTCGTCCCCGGAAGTCCGGATGCGTCATAACGTCTTGCACCATCCGCGCCTCAAGCGAGTGACCCTCGACCTCAAGAATCTGGGGGATGGCGGCGTAAAGGGAGACAATCGCGTCTCCGTCTCGAATCACGTAGAGCTTTGCCGGGCCAGCCGGCAAATCGAAGAACTGCCAATACAGGTGCGCCCGCGTCCAGGGCACGTGAGGCTGGACAAGATTGATGAGTGCCAGGAGAGCAGCCTCGTCCTTGGCACTGGCGATGCCCGTGGTCAGCCCGTTCAGTTCCATCTCTATGCACTCGACGCTGCTTCCGCACCCTGTTTCTCTTTCATAAAATCTGTGATCTCCTGCAGCGAGGGCGCCGGAGCACTTCCGGGAAAAGTTACAACAGCGATTGTCTTAAACAGCACCGCGATATCGCTACGCCACGTCCGTCTCTTAAGGTACGCAAGGTTCCCCAGCAGTTTGTATCGCAAAAGGGTTTCCACGTAAAATCTCTCCCGGTCGCCTGCTACGCGAGACATCAACTCCTCCTCGTTGCGTAGATGCACAGCGACCGGATCAGTTAGGCCAGGTCGAACATGAAATATCTGCTGCCACAGGGGATCGTCGAGCTTCACATAGTGGGGAACCTCTGGCCTGGGGCCCACCAGTGACATGTCTCCCAGTGCGACGTTCCAAAGCTCTGGCCACTCGTCGACCTTCATCAGCCGCAGCAACCTGCCCACCGAAGTGACCCGGGCATCATCTCTCGCTGTAACCTGCAGCCCGTCCTGTGCTACGCGCATCGTGCGAAACTTATATAAAGTAAACGGGATGCCATTTCGTCCCATCCGTTCCTGCCGAAATAGGATAGGACCCGGTGAACTCGCAGCCACTGAGATGGCAGCTACCATCCAAAGCGGAGCGGTTACAGCAAGACCCAGCAGAGCGAAGATGACCTCGACTCCGCGCGGCAGACCTTCGTTTACCATACGTGTGACCGTGCGTTCTTCGTTCACAGATTTACCAGTCTCAGACAATCTCATTACCGCTAAGCATATATGAAGTTACAATACATATTGGTAACACGGTGCAAGCTTCACCGCGCATATTGAGCGCATAACCTTCTAACCGTGTGCACCACATGTGCCAGCTCATTATCACGCATCCCGGGGAAGATCGGCAGGCTGACCAGTCGTTCCCACAAAGCTGTCGCCACCGGGAAGTCTTCGGGGCGCCAACCAAACGTTTCCTGGTAATATGGATGCAAATGCAACGGGCGCCAGTGCACAGAACAGCCAACATCGCTTTGCTTGAGCTTCTCGATAAATACATTACGATTAATCAGGAGTCGTTCCAGTCGCAATCTGATCGGGAAAAGATGCCAGGAATGGATACGGTTCTCATCTTTGGCTGGCAGTTCCAGCTCTTCCACGTCTCCTAACGCTTCCAGGTAACGGCGGGCGATATCCTCACGCTGCCACCGCATCTGCTCCGCTCGAGCCAGCTGGTGAATGCCGATGCCCGCGGCAATGTCCGTGAGGTTATACTTATAGCCTGGCGCGATGATCCTGTAGTCCCAGCCGCCACCCGAGTATCTCTCCCACGCGTCATGAGAAAGCCCATGCAGCGACATCAACCGCATCCTCTCAGCCACTTCAGCATCATGAGTGACGGCCATGCCACCTTCGCCGGTCGTAATGGTCTTGTTAGCATAGAAGGAGAAGCAAGTTACCGCCGCTGTTCCTTCGCCACACTGCTGCCACGGCTCATCAGGTGACCGCCTCCACGCTGCGGGGAAAGCATGGGCGGCATCCTCTATTGCCCATAACCCATCAGCGGCAGAGAAACTTTGTACCGCATCAATGTTCATCATCATTCCGCCCACGTGAACAGGTATTATTCCTACCAACTGTATGTCTTCTGTCAAGGTACTCGCTAGTGGTTCAGATTTCAGTTGGGCCAGTTTTCGCGCTGCATCATCGAGGTCCATATTGGTCGTCAGGGGCTCACAATCCACTAAAACGGGGATCGCTCCCATGTAGCGAACGACCTCGGCTGTGGTGGCGAATGTCATAGTCGGTACCAGCACCGCCTGACCCGGCTTTAACCCCAAGGCCTCTACTGCAAGGTGAAGCGCAGCGGTGCAGGAGTTAACAGCTACAGCATATGGTGCGCCTACCGTAGCGGCGAACTCTTGCTCGAAACGGCGAACTTTTGGACCACTCGTCAGCCACCCGGAACGCAAAGTTGCGACAACCTCTTCGACCTCTTGCGCATTAAGGTCAGCACGAAAGAAAGGGACTTGAATTCTCATTGTTGTGTTATGAAATCTTATGAAGTACTCAACCGCTGCCGCCACCCGTCAGTGGTAATTTCATCGGAAATCATTCCAATTCGAGTTGATAGCCATTTTTACCAGGCCCGACGTTGATGGCCAAACGGTCTTTTCGATAAATTAGGTCTTGACAAAATATTTGAAACCTGTTTAAGTGCCCGGCCGTTGCTTGTTGTCTGAGCGAGCAGCCATCGATCTTTAAAATGATGACGATTGCACACGAGAAAGGCAAACCTGCTGCGAAGCAGGGACGCAACGCCGTGAGTCTGCTAGGGTTAGTGATGCTCGCCAACCGCCCTGGCAGATTGTCTGGTTGCCGAAGGCGATCGGAGTGGTTCCAACTCCCACTTCAAGTTCTATGACGCCAAACGTCACGAACCGCATATCACAGCATCTCCACCGCCTTTTTGCTCTCTGACGGCGCAGATCTAAGCTCGTTAACAAAAAAGCTCCCGTGTGTAGGGCCGGGTTCATTAAGCCAGAGGTTCAACCAATGCTTATCTCGTGCCGGCTCAACCGAGTCACCCTCCGCTTGTTCCAAGTAAGCCTATCTGCTGTTCTGATCCTGACGCCGCTCATGTTTGCGCTCACCTCAGTTAGTAGAGCAGCGCACCCTATTAACCTCACGACCCCATTTGGTAACAATCTTCTGACGGCGCATAACGTTGGAATGACGGTCGGCCCGTTGCTCTTGAATAGCATCGCAGCAAGCCCAAGCACCGTTTCCGTCGGAGGCCCGCTCGCAGTCACATGGAATATTCCGAGCAATCAATCTCAAACTGACTGGGTCGGACTCTATAGATCAGGCGCGCCCGATACCGCTGGCAGGGAACTATGGTGGATGTATACTGGTGGATCTCCAACTGGCAGCTTCACACTAAACGCACCTCTCGAAGCTGGGCAGTATCAGTTCCGCTTCTTGCTCAATAATAGCTTTAGTCACGTGGCCACCAGCAACTCGGTGACAGTGAGCTCTACTCCGACGCCGACTCCTACACCGACATCGGTCCCTTCCTACAGCATCGCAGCAAGCCCAAGCGCCGTTGCCGTCGGAGGCCCGCTCGCAGTCACGTGGAATATTCCGAGCAATCAATCTCAAACTGACTGGGTCGGACTTTACAGAGTAGGCGCGCCCCATATCGCTGGCAACGAACTATGGTGGAGGTACACTGCTGGATCTCCAACTGGCAGCTTCACATTAAACGCACCTCTCGTAGCTGGGCAGTATGAGTTTCGCTTATCTCTCAATAATAGCTTTAATAACGTCGCCACCAGCAACTCGGTGACAGTGAGCTCTACTCCGACGCCGACTCCTACACCGTTACCGACGCCCCCACCTACCACTGACGGCGCTCAGTTTTACGTCTCGCCATCGGGCAGTTCCTCCGGTGACGGAAGCATTAACAATCCCTGGAGCATATGGAAGGCAATAGTTACGCCCGGCGTTGTGCCGGCGGGCAGCACCGTCTACCTTAGGGGCGGCACTTATAGCATGGACCCAAACCCCCAGCCTGATCGAGTCTTGTGGGAAATAGCGGGCACAGCGGCGCAGCCTATAATCGTAAGGAACTATCCTGGCGAGCGCGTCCTTATTGATATGGATTGGCTGGTTGAGTTCTACGGTGATTATGTTCACTACTGGGGACTAGAGTTCTTTACCTCACGAACGAAGAGAGTCTTTTCGGGTGGCGCGGTGAACGATATTCCTGGGGCAATATCATTCGCCGGTAAAGGCATCAAGCTCATTAACTCTGTCCTCCATGATGCACATGGTGCAAGCTTGTTTTCAGCAGCGGAGGACATAGAGATGTACGGCAATATCATGTACTACCATGGCCTCATCGCGCAGGAGCGATCATGGGGGACTGTTGCCTATATCCAGAACAATGTCGGGTATAAAAGGCTCACTGACAATATATTCTTCCAGCAATTCAATCACAATATACAGGCCACTGGTTCTGATATCGCAACCACCCAAGACATCTACTTGGTGGGCAATACGATTTTCAGTGCTGGGACGTTGGGAACAAATCCCGGCTGGAACGCTGTCGTATGGGTTGGGGCAATACCTGCTGAACGCATCACATTCTCTGACAACTATGTGTATCAGCCCCCCCTCCCCGACATCACATGGACAACGCCCAACGTAGTCATGTGGGGTTCACGAGAATCCACAAACACTGACCTGGTGTTCACAGGAAACCGCATCGTGAGGGGTTATCCTCCAGTACGACTAGCCAGGTGGAGTCCAGCGACGTTTACAGATAACACTATAGTTGGCGAGGCTGGAACTATAACAGCGGCTGGGATAGTAGGGCTAGACAACACACTGGTCCCAAACGGGCAGTATAACTGGAACAATAATAGATACCATCAAGGAGCAGCCGGATACCAGTTTCAGTATCCAGGAGGCTACTACGATTTCGCAGGGTGGAAGGTAGTCACCGGCCTCGACACAAATAGCACCTACTCTGCATCACGCCCAACTGGCATGGAC
>JACDCK010000030.1 GCA_013817595.1 Pyrinomonadaceae bacterium
CAACAATACAGCCCGCTTCGGACTAGATCTGTTGCAGGCTTTGGCGTGGTTTGTGGTCACCGTTTTGCTGGGTCTATCGCTGCACATGTTCGGCGTCTATTCGCTTTCCATCTATTTCCTCTCGCGAATGTCCCCGCTGGAGTTTTTCAGACGCATTAAGACCGTAATCCTAACCGCGTTTTCAACATCGTCATCAAATGCGACTCTCCCGACCGCCTTGCGAGTGTCAGAAGAGAACCTGGGCGTGCCGCAGGAGATTAATAGTTTTGTGCTGACCGTCGGCGCAACGGCGAATCAGAACGGAACCGCCTTGTACGAAGGTGTCACGGTGCTCTTCCTGGCGCAGCTCGCGGGCATTGACCTTACGATTGGCCAGCAGTTGATGGTTGTTTACCTGGCGATACTGGGTGGTATCGGGACCGCCGGCGTGCCGTCGGGCTCCATACCATTCATTATTGGAGTGCTTGTGACCATCGGTGTGAACCCGGCCCTGATTGCGATCATTCTGGGTGTCGATCGCATACTCGATATGTGCCGCACGACTCTCAACGTAACGGGCGATCTCACCGCCGCAACTTACGTTGCGCGTTCCGAAGGGTATGAACTATTGAAGCCGCACACGCCGGCGATCGTCCGGGCGGGTGTTGGCTAGTTAGCAATTGACAGAGCGAAGCGTGCCGCACTTGAGGATAGGACACGAGAGATTTTCGACACAGTTTTCTGTTTTGATTTGGCTCCAGTCTGTCCGTAGAGGTGACTAAATGATTTTCCCTATAGGCGACGATAATAGCGACCGGACCACAGTGCCCGTCGTCAACTACATACTCATTGCCATCAATGTCCTGGTCTTCATTTTTCTGCAAAGCCTGGGAACAAATGAGCAGTTCACCTATGCGTTTTCCACGGTGCCAGAAGAAATCAGAACTGGAGTGGACATAGCGCGGCCTGTCCCAATTGAGATAGGAGATCAGCGGGGAGAGATTGGCCTTCAGCCTACACCCGTTTCCGTTTACCTTACCCTGCTGACTTCCATGTTCATGCACGGCAGCATCATGCACCTATTTGGCAACATGTTGTTCCTGTGGATCTTTGGCGATAATCTTGAACACGCTCTGGGTCGTGTCAGGTATATCGCCTTCTATCTTTTAACGGGGCTTATTGCCTCGCTCGCCCACGTTATTTCGACTTTTGTGTTTGGCGATAATCCATTCATTCCCAGCCTCGGTGCTTCCGGAGCCATCTCCGGCGTGCTCGGTGGTTATTTAGTGCTCTATCCGAAGAGAAAGGTTCGCGTGATTATGCTACGAATGCTAACCACCGTACCTGCTGTTGTTGCGATTGGGCTATGGTTTGTATTCCAGTTAATTAGCGCCTTCGGCGTGATCGGGGCGGGTCCTCAGTCGGGCGGCGGCGTAGCGTTCATGGCCCACATTGGCGGTTTTGTTGCAGGCGTTGCCTTGGTGAAGGTCTTCAGCATCGGACGCAACCCGAATGCCATCATGTAGTCGGCTTTCAGTGGCGTCTTCGGCAAGCCTCAGTTAAGATCGTGCGCTAATTCGAGGACAAACATGCCGCCAAGTGAACCGACCAATATTGCCAACCGGCAATGCCTTGATATCCGCTCCACGCCCCGCGAGGAGATGCAGCTTTGTCCGCTCGATACTTTCCCCTACGAATTTCCCGGACGCGAGATAAAGATCAGCTTCGAAATTCCGGAGTTCACTGCCATCTGTCCGTTCTCTGACTTCCCGGATTTCGCCACTATACGACTCGAGTATATTCCCCACGAGCTCTGCGTTGAGCTCAAGAGTTTGAAACTCTATATCAACTCATTTAGGAACGTTAAAATTTTCCACGAGCACGTAATCAACGTAATTCTCAAGGACTTTGTGCGGGCGTGCGATCCGCTGAGTGTGGAGATCGAAGGCGACTTTCACATACGGGGAAATATTAAGACTGTGGTGCGGGCAAGCTACCGGAGGAAGTAGGCAGTGGTGAGTACGCAGTGGGCAGTGGACAGTGGGCAGCGAGCAGTGGACAGTGGACAGTGGACAGGCAGATTTGAACAGAACGCATGTGGGATAGATATTCAGTAACTGCACACTGTCCGCTGCACACTGCCCACTGATGAGATCCGTGGACTTCACAACCATCTTAATAATCTGGGGCGTCGTTCTGTTAGCAGTTCTCCTTCTGGTAGTTCGCCTTGCGGTTCGTTGGATCGTTCGGATGACGATCGTCGGGATCATTCTGCTGGCACTGATCGGCGGCGGACTCTTTTGGTGGTGGACCAATCGCCTCACCGCTAAGCCACAGCAAAACAGACAGCGGTCTCAGCCAACCCGGCGCGCATCTTCTCACTAACGGCGGAGAATCAATGGGGGAAACCGATACCGACGCCGCCGACCAATTTGACGCGCGCATAAGTCCCACAAAACTCGACGAAGGAACTCCAGGGCTTTGGCGGCGATATCGAAAGCTTCCTCGGAACGTCTACGCAATTAGTTTAGTCAGCCTGCTAAACGACGCTTCGAGCGAGATTATTTATCCGCTCTTGCCTGTCTTTCTTTCGTTAACGTTGGGAGCCAGCCCCGGGATTGTCGGTCTGATCGAAGGAGCCGCCGAGTCGGTTTCGAGTCTGCTCAAACTTTTCGCCGGCTACTTCAGCGACCGCCGGGGCAAACGCAAGGCTTTTGTAGTCCTCGGTTATTCTCTAGCCAGCTTTGCTCGTCCCTTGCTCGCCTTCGCGACCAGTTGGTATCAGGTGCTGGCTATTCGCCTGACTGATCGGGTTGGAAAGGGAATACGTAGCGCCCCGCGAGACGCGATGATTGCGGACACGGTCGCGCTTGAGGAGCGCGGTCTGGCGTTTGGATTTCATCGGGCGATGGATCACACCGGCGCTGTCGTCGGCCCGTTGATTGGTTATCTGCTGGTGATGCTGTTTGCCGCCGATCGTAACTTACCCACAGCAGGCGACTTCACAAAAATCTTTCTTCTGGCTTCTATTCCAGCGCTCGCCGCCGTGCTGGTAGTCACATTTTTCGTACGCGAAGCCGATATGTCAAAGACTGCGCGAGATCAAAAGGTCGGCACCCCGGTGAGCTTTTCGCTGCGTGGCTTTGACGGGAACTTCAAGCGGTTCCTCTTGATAATCGCACTCTTTACCCTTTCAAATTCTTCCGACGCATTTCTCTTACTGCGCGCGCAGTCTGCGGGCGTTTCAGTTGCCACAATTCCGCTGCTTTGGGCCATACTGCATGTAAGCAAAGTAGTAAGTTCGCTCGTCGGCGGCGATCTCTCAGACAGACTGGGCCGGCGTCGTTTGATTGTGTCGGGCTGGATTCTTTACGCGGCTGTTTATATCGGCTTCGCTTTCGTGACCAACGCGATCTCTGTCTGGGTGTTGTTCTTAGTCTACGGAGTCTATTTTGGACTTGCCGAAGGGGCGGAGAAAGCTCTAGTCGCAGATCTGGTAAGACCTGAACAGCGTGGCACCGCGTACGGTCTGTATAATCTTGCGTTCGGCATCACCGTGCTGCCGGCGTCGCTGCTGATGGGTGCTTTGTGGACTTGGTGGGGACCGGCGCCTGCGTTTCTCGTTAGTGGCGCACTGGGCGCAACCGCAGCCGTACTGATGCTCATTCTGGTGAAAGCACCAGCAGGCCCTCAGCCTGCTTAGGCGGAGACTTCGCATGCTGCATCCCCGGCAAGCGGGCAAAAGGAGTAGAGATAAAAGTAGGCAAGAAATGTTTATAGACCGTGCAGCAGGTTTGATCTGTTAAGCTCGTTTGTGAGTGACGAAGAAACGTCCAGCTCCTACGGAGCTGGCATTGTAACGATCGGTCAGCTAGAAACATCTCGACGCTGCGCGGTTGAGCACAGGGCACTTCAGGAATTGTGAAATACAAAGTAATCAGAACCGCTGACGAACTCCGGAGAGCTGTAGAATCGCTGTCCAATCAATCGGCGATTGGACTTGATACCGAGACAACAGAGCTTGACCCTTACACCGGTCGCCTGCGTCTGATTCAACTCGCAGCTCCCGACGGTGTCAGCATCATCGACCTCGACGCTTTCGCAAACGGAGGCAACGGAGAGCTTGCGCATAACGAAGCACTGCTGCCGTTAAAACGACTGCTCGAGGCGCCGCGGCCAATCAAGATTGCCCACAATGCGAAATTTGATGCGAAGTTTCTCAAGCATAACCTGGGCGCCGATTTGGTCGGCGTGTTTGATAGTTTGCTTGCTAGTCAGTTGATAAGCGCGGGCGACATTGAAGAGCGTCATGGACTCGAAACTGTTGCCACACGTTATCTAAATGAGTCGGTCGACAAAAGCGAGCGGCTGAGCAACTGGAACTTTGAGTTGTCGGAAGCGCAGTTGGAATACGCCGCTCGGGACGCGGCAATTCTGCTCCCGTTGCGTGAGAAACTGATCGAGCGGCTGAGGGCCGAGGCACTGGTTAAATGTGCCCAGCTCGAATTTGAGTGTGTCATGCCGGTGGCTGATATCGAGCTTGCCGGCTTTTACATGCACAAGGATCGTTGGCTCGAGCAGTTGGCGATCGTCGAAAAGAGGCGGGCCGAGCTGGCGGAAGAGCTGCAGGAAATTCTCGCGGAAGAGTCGTCGCAAGGCTCGCTCTTTGGTAGGCCGCAACGGGCCGATATCAATCTCGACTCTCACCAGCAACTTACGCAGGCGCTCGAACGCCTGGGCATACCTGTCCCCGATTCAACTCGCAATTGGAAACTTCAGCCGCTTGCAGTCCAGTATCCTGTGATCGCCACATTGCTGGAATACCGCACGGTGCAAAAGGCGCTGACTAGCTATGGTCAAAACATGATTGAGCTGATCAATCCCGCGACCGGCCGGTTGCACGCGGACTTTCGACAGATCGGTGCGCCCACCGGCAGATTTTCCTGTACCAATCCCAACATTCAACAAGTACCGCATGCTACCGAATACCGGCGTTGCTTCAGCGGCTATCCGACTGGTCGAAAACTAGTAATCGCTGACTACTCGCAAATCGAGCTGCGTATCCTCGCTGAATTCTCCGGCGATCGCGGGTTCATCGAGGCTTTCAATTCCGACGCCGACCTGCATCGCGTTACCGCCGCTCAAGTTTTCAATGTGCCCCTGGACCAGGTTTCCAGGGACCAGCGTGATTTCGCCAAGCGACTAAACTTCGGGGTGGTTTATGGGATCGGCGCCCAGCGGTTTTCGATAATGACCGGGTTGAGCGTGCCTGAAGCCGAGAACGTTTTGCGCAAGTACTTTGCCACTTATCGAGGGCTTGACACTTATTTGCGCGAGGCTGCCAACCGTGCCGTAAACGAGCGCCAGGCGAGGACAGCTTCGGGACGGCTGGTGCGTTTTCGTTATGACGAAAATGACCGGCAGCAGATTTCCATGACGCAGCGGAACGGCAAGAACACTCCAATCCAGGGCACCAGCGCCGACATACTAAAACGCGCTCTGCGCCTCCTGAAAGATGAGTTACGCGGCACCTCTGCCCGAATAGTCAACATCATCCACGATGAAATTGTGGTGGAAGCCGATGCAGGCCAGGCGATAGAGATCTCGCAAAAGGTTAAGCGGGCGATGTGTGCCGCCGGCGAAGAATATCTGAGGACGGTGCCGGTGAAGGTCGAAACTGAGATCGCGGTTGAGTGGGTAAAATAGCGGGATATTTAATTACGGAATGATCTCCTGGCCGTCGGCGTCGCGTTTGAGTTGGTCGATTATTGAGCGCACGGCGGGAGCGAAGCTGCCGTTCGGAGCCAGCGTCAGATATTTCTCATACGCAGCTAGGGCTTCTTTGTATTTCTGCTGACGCTCGTAAGCCGCGCCCAGCAGTTGATAGATGACGGGTTCGGAATCCATGAGCTGATCCAGAGCTTTCCGATACTCGGCTATGGACTCGGTGAACTGACCCTTCTCTTCCAGCACCCGCGCCAGACCGACGTGAGCTTCGGGCTGAAAACCACGCGCTTCTCGAATCGAACGGCGAAAAGATTTAATAGCTTCTTCGTCAAAGCCAGCTTCGTGATTGATGCGGCCCTCGACCGCAGATGCTTCGGGATAAATTGGACGCGAGCGTCGGGCAGCCTCGATCTCGGCCAGAGCCTCTTTATATTCGTTGAGCTCCAGAAGAATGCGTGCCAGGCCAACGCGCGCGGCTGGAAACGAAGGCCGGAGTTTTAAAGCGCGCCCGTAAGCCTCGGCGGCTTTCTGCCGCGCCTCATCGTCTTTGGCTTGTTCGCGGGCGGTTTCTGCTTCCTGAAAGGCCAACTCAGCCGCGTCGGTCGTACGTACAAGCTTTACTGTCGCACTGCTTTTCCCCGGCATGATGGGAACTGTCGATTCTTTGAATCCGTTAGCTCGCACGCGCAAGCTGTGCCGGGCCGGCGAAACGTTCTTCACTGTAAGTTTGCCGGAGGCGTCGGTAACGCCGCGGCGAATCTCATCAATCCAGACGATGGCGTGTGGTTCAGCCGTGATCGTTAGGGTCTTCGAGGCCGGAGCAGCGGTGTTTGTGGCGCGTTGAGCGAAAACCGTATTCGCAAATAAAAGTAGCGCAACCAAAACTAGCGCTCTTGGAAAGCCAAAGCGCCTGGGGCTGAATTCGCAAGTTAGGAAGGGTGGACTGGCACCCCAGCGGGGCTGCCCCGCTGGGGACCCCGCCTTTACCCCGCTGATTTTTATCGCAAGGCAAGCGGGGGTAAACCACCCTTCCTTACCTGCGAGACATTCCAACCTGTGAGACGGCATTAGGTACCTCAAGACCTGTGCGGAACACTTCCAAATCCCAAGCACCGAGCACGAAAGTTTACTATCAAAAAGTCGTTCTTACTGATTTGTGATTCCCATTTCCCATTTACGATTTGCGATTCACGACCCTAAAGTAAATAGTCAACGTTTACTCCTCTTCTTCGTCGCCGATAACTCTGCGTCTGCGCACAGTCGAACCGGCAGGCTCGACTGCAGGACTTGAGTTGGGAGTGGCAGCTCCCTGCCTCGACACCGCACGCGTTCCCACCTCAGGACGAAACTTCCCATTAGCGTCGTAGAGTCGTTCATACTGCAGTCGATTGCGCACGATGCCTTGAATGTACCCGCGGGTTTCCTTGAAAGGGACCACTTCCGCCCACTCGTCCATCTCCGCAGGAAGGGAAGCGCGCCACTGCACCGCTCGCATTGGACCCGCGTTGTAAGCCGCGGCGACATACTCGATACGCCCAAATTTGTCGATCTGGTCGCGCAGGTAGGCCGTGCCGAGTTGAATGTTCAGCCGCGGCTCAAAGATCGACTCGGCGGTAATGGATCGGTCAACACCATACTTCCTGGCTGTCAGTTGTCCAGTAGGAACCAGCACTTGCATCAACCCGTATGCCCGGGCCGAGGAACGCGCCTTGGTGATGAACACCGTCTCCTGCCGTATCAAACCGGCCACCTGGTAGGGATCGAGGTTTTTTGCGCGCGACTCCTGGACGATGATGTCCCAATAAGCGAGGGGATAAAAAACATCCCACTCTTCTCGGGTCATTTCTTCCGGTTTCATCTGCGAATAGTCAGGGAAACTCTTTCTCAGCGCGTTGAGCGCGCGTACGTTGTCGTCTTGAGAACGATAGACCTGAGCGATCGCTAGATTTACTTTGGGACTATTGGGGACCGCATCCGCTGCCCTGGCTAATTCTTCGAGGGCCCACTCGTCAACACCGATGTTCGACAACTGATTGGCCTTCGTAATCCGCATGTCTTCGGCCGAGCCTGCTGTCTCTTCCGCAACGACTACCGTTTGCAAATTAGCAACCGCGCGCGCCACAACCGAATCCCGCGCGAATGTTTTCACCGGAGCATTGCCGCCGCGAGTAATTGTGTCCAGCCGCTGTTTCGCGAGATAGCCATACCAGTTAGCGTCATAGCGACCCAGCATCGCCTGATAAAGTGCGCGAGCCTCGGCAAGCTTTCCGGCTCGTTCCGAATCCCGTGCGGCCCAGTATCCAGCACGCCCGCGATTGTCATTGTTCTTGTCAACGTAGTCTGCGAGGTGCTCTGTTAACCGCCGCGAAGACTCAGGATAGTTCTTTGCTTCGTGGGCCAGCCACGCAAGATCAAATTGCGCTTGCGCCACCTCGGCTGAACCAGGAGCAGAACTCACAGCTGCGCTAAGAAAATACGAGGCGTCGCTGAGATTCTTGGCGTCTTCAGCAGTCTGACCAACGCTGACGAGCGCACGAGTTGTAAACGAACTTTTCGGAAAAGATCGACGGAGCTCTTCGACGCTAGCTCGCGCCTGTCCCCACTGGCGTGCACGCGCGAAGGTTTGGGCTAAATAGTAAAGAGCTTCAGCCCGCGTTCCCCCGGCAGATGACGGAACACTGTTGAAGGCCGCGACTGCCTCTGCCGTTTTTTTGGCGTTCGCCGCGGAAATTCCGCGTCGCAGTTGGTTTTGCGGATTAGCTAGAGCGGGAAACTTCGCGAATGCATCTGCATAAGCCTGGAGCGCTTCGCTGTGCTTATTCGCATCATAGAGTTTGTGGGCACGGGCGAGAGCCTCCTCCGCCGTTGCCGGAGTTAGCGTCGCGTTGAGCTGGTGGATCAGGGTTGCCGCCGTAGCGCTTTCAGGAGCCGCAGGAGCAAAGAAATAGATCCGCCGGTAAGCGGCCAGCGCCCGGATTTTATCTGAGCCTCTGTACGTATCGCCGACCAGCAAGAGAGCTGCCGGGTCGTCCTTGGCGGTCAAATCACTTAGCAGACCTGGGAGGGCCGAGGTTTCGCCCGACTTGATTGCGAGACCGGCAATGCGCATCTTCGCTTCCCGAGCGCGAGTCGAAGATGGGTAGTCTTTGGCTAAATGTTCATAGGCGATTCGCGCCTCGGCCAGGCGACCGGTTTGCTCGAGGGCATTTCCTCGCATAAATAGCGCAGAGTCACCGAGCGAGGTATGGTCACGAATGACGTTTGTATCAAGCAGCGCGGCGGCTCCCGCATAGTCGTTCGCGCGAATCCTGATCCGTGCGCGTACCATTCTCGCCAAGCCTGCCGCTTTGGTTTTGGGAAAGTCTGACTCGATCCGCGCCACTACGTCGTCGGCCGGCAGTGTGCCGCGGCGCGTCTGCGCGCGCAGATTGTCGAGTGCTCTGACTTCGGCGGGGGTTTGCTGTCGGGGCAGACAGCTTGCGGTCATAAAGGTGGGGAGCGAGGCTCCAACGACAACAGCGAGACCAATCAGAATCAGGATGAGTCGATGCTTACCAAATTTCCTTACCAACTTCTGTGCTCCTCCCAGGGAGTTACCGATTGCAAGTTTGTAGCTTGGGGGAGGGGCCATCGAATGTTAATTGAGCCGTCAAGTTAGTGACGTCTCACGCGGAAACAGTTGCCCCGGGGTAAGCAGTCCCCAGTTTTGCAACGTCCCCCACTGCAAGCGTGGTAACCAGTTCGTGGTGGAAGTAATCGAATTTCTGCGCTACTTCCGGTTTCACGCGTTTATCGTACATCTCGCGGGAACGATCAATATATTCACGCAAACGCTCATAAAGATCATTCTGTTCGCGACCGTCCGCCACGTTCTGCTCGTTGTAGAGATTGATCTCGGAAACCAGCAGTCGGGCAAAACGCTGCGCATCGATGTGCAGACGTTTTTCTTCTTCACCCTCAACCTCCACGGGCAGTTCCACATCCGTTGCGTAGCGTCGACGGGGGGCAGCTGATTCGGCGACTGCCGTAGGTGGTGGCGGTTGTGGCGTACTCGTAAATTGATCAAATTGCGCGTGCGTCTCGTGTTGCGCGGGCGGCTCTTTCGTGGCCTGGGGCGCTTCCGAGACGTAAGGCTCGGCACCCACCTCGAATGGCTGCGGCGCAGCCTCTTCGAATGTAGCGGCGGGAGCCGGTTCCCCATATTCACCCTCCAGCACGTAATCCGGTGCGGATGTTTCCGGAGCCGGTGCCTCCGCAGCGGGTGCGGGCTCAGGTGCCGGTTGCTTTGCTGGAGCCTGACCAGCCAGCAACTCCACGGCCATTCCCGAAACTTTCACTAGCGTCTCAAGAGCTTCGAGGTTGATGGCTTCAGAATCCAATGCGGCAGAATCGGTATAAAGCACGGCCACCGTTCGGTTGCGCACGGTTAGCGGGATGGCGACTATTCTTTGCGGCGGTTCTTCGCCGAGTCTGTTGAGAATCAGATGATCCTCGGAATGAGAATGTGGACCACCACTCCAGGTTGTTCGCGATCTGGCCACTTCGCCGATGATGCTATCGGCGGAGACTGGGACCGAGATCTGTTGAATAGTGTTGTCGCCGACCGTGCCTTGAAATCCGCGTCCACGCCAGCCAATGGCGCGCTCACTTTTGATCGCAAAGAAAGCGACCCGCGGCGCGAACGACGCCGCGCGGTTAACCAGAGCCTTGAGTACGTCTGCCTGTGCGGATTGCTCGCCGATCTCGGCAACGGCCGCTTTCACGATGGCCATGTCGCTCGATGCTTTGGCCCGCGAGGATTCCGAGGCAGCGACATCTATCCCCTCTTGATGGGCGGCTCTGAGATGCTGCAGAATGGAAGCCGCCACGGATCCATCCAATTGAACTTCGCCCTGGCGATCGAGCAGCCGAGTGAGAGATTCATTGAGCTGGCTCTGAAGTTCAGAAATCTCCTGCCTGACTCCGCTCAGGCGCCCTTCGATATAACTCTCAATCTCATGGCGCAAGCTTTCTTCCAGTTGTGCGCTGACCACAGTTTCAGTTCCTCAGTTGGTGTGTCGTTTTGATGAACCCAAGTTCTTAGGGTAAGGCCCTTAGTTATCTCTGGTCCCGAGAGACTCGCACGGCAGAAGGCCTCTTAAGTAATTATGGACGTCCAAGATTCAGCAAGTCAAGAAATGGTTTGGGTGGGTAAGGTCACAAAGCATGACGCCAACCTTTGAGTGAGGGTCATTTGAGTGAGGGTCATTTGACTCCTCTCGAAGGCCTAAGTTATAAGTCGCTCTAAGCAATCGCGGGCCAGCCCCGCGACCTGACACTCATGGGAGCTAAGATTCTCATTGCTGACGATTACGAGGACAACCTGGAACTTCTGCGCCTCTTGCTGGTCGCTGCCGATTATCAGGTGATCGAAGCAAGAAATGGAGCAGAATGTTTAAAGCTGGCAAGGGAGATGCGCCCGGACCTGATTATGGTCGATCTATCGATGCCCGTCCTCGATGGCTGGGAAATGTTTCGAGCGTTGAGGGCTGATAAACGTACGGCTTCAATACTTTGCATAGCCGTAACGGCTCATGGTGACGCCGACCGCATTCGGGCTCTTCGAGCTGGATTCAATGCCTATCTCTCAAAGCCATTCCGCGGCGTCGAGTTGCTGGAAACTGTCGCCATATTATTATCCCCCCGGCAAGCGGCGACCTATGCTGCCGAGAGTTCGCTCCCACGAGACACAATTACCGAACACCTCCTGGAGTCGTAGGCAAGGAACCTCAAGCAGACTCGGGATAATTCTCCCCACCACACCTCGCAATCGTTTTAGAAGTGATCGTCTGTCCTTACTTGTATGAGATGACGACTTGCTGGATCGATGGCGGAAGCTGATGAATCTCACTGCGAGCGAAACCAGCGGCACTACACATTCGCTCCAGTTCAGGAAATGTATAAGCGTCGCCTGCAGGTGTGCTACCAAGCATCACCATGCTGAATGCGGCGGTTTCCGGTGGTGATATGCGATCTTCGTTGGGCACAAACTCCAGTATCACCGCACGTCCATCATTCGCCAGTGCAGCGTGAACCTTCCGCAAGAGCGTTTCGCAAGTTGCCGGATCGAAATGGTGCAGAAAGTTGGTTAACAGCACGAGGTCATAGCCCGTGCCGTACTCAACATCAAACGCACTACCTGCAATTGTTTGGTAACGGTCGGTGAAACCTGCCTTGCTGGCGTTCTCCCAGGCCACCTCAAGCACATTTGGCCAGTCGACTGCGACGACTTTGGTCTGCGGATTCTTATTAGCGAACGCAATGCCAAAAAGGCCATGACCCGCGGCGATATCCAGGACCCTCAACTTTCGATCGGCCTTCTCATCCACGAGATTAGCCATCAACTGTGCCGGCATAGCCATCATCCCCGTCATGGCGCGAGCGAACTTGACCCAGATTGGATGCTCTGGCGCGATCGTCCCTTCTTCCGAAGCGACTGTTCCACCCTTTCGCACGGCCCCGGTGAGATCCTTGAAGCCATCAGTGAGCATCGGTGAGAGCAGAAACTCAAGACTGTCGCCCAGGTAAGCCGGTGAACGTTTATTCAGAAAGAGTGCCGCCTCCGGGGTAAGCTTGTAGTTCGTGCCGTCTTTGGTTAGAAAACCCAGGACACAGAGAAAATCGCAAAGAATTCTAATGCCGCGTTCAGACGCGCTGCTCCGCTCGGCAATCTCGATAGTGGTTGTCTTGCCTTCGCCGATCGCCGTAAAGACCTCCAACTCGATCGCGGCCTTCAAAGCCTCTGTTCGCTGGTACGCGTTCGCTGTTTGAAAGAATAGTTGTGGAGTTGGTTGTTGCAGGCCAGGACTGCTCATACTAAGTTCTCCTAATCTAACGTAGGGGGTTTGCCCCAGTTCAGTATCGAATCAAAGGAGCCTCTTTCCGACAGAGAAGAAAACGGTCTTTGGTGGTGGGTCCATAGGCGATTGCCGTGACCATACCATCCTGAACCTGGTACTCAATGCCGCTCCGCTTGTCGTGATAGTAGGTTGCGCCGGAATCGCCTGTGTACCACTTATACCTCTCGATGTTTCGTATCTTCAGGTCCGCAACCGGAATCTCTTCGCGCAACGTGATGCTGATATTTACGACGGTATCTCGCGCAACCTTCCAATTGCCCCAATCGGCAGGTAGTCCCTGCTCGCAGGGTTTGCGCGCGTACATTACTTGTATGCGCCCCTCCTGCTTCTTGTAAAGCTCAATCGCACCAGCGCCTCCAATGATTGGCTTACCGAGAACTCTTCGCACCTGCGGACGCTTCGAACGCAGCGGCACAATGCCTCGCCAGGGCTTGGCCACGGTTGCATCAGCCATTCCCAGCAGCAGGGAACAGCAAATGAAAACAAACGTGCGGTTCTTTCTATCGCCAATCATCGATCACAAAAGCACCGAGCCGGCTGTAGCCAGGTTCGTTAGGCTGGTGCATCTCTATACCGTGAAAGTCAAGCGCCACTCCCTATTAGTTTCGTTCGACATCTACGGCGTGAAGGTGCGATAAAAATCGATGCCCGAAAAGTTTAAGTGCATAGCCTTTCCATTTACTAACGTGTCAAAGGTTATCCGTTCAGCCGCATTGATGTCGCCTTGTGGCCGAAAGACTCCGGGCTCCAGGGGAATTAGAAACTGCTGGTCATCGAGTATTAGTCGCCCTTTGCGAACAAACAAGCGAGAGCTTCCATACCAGGGACTATCGGATCGGTAGCGTCCGGTAAGAGTGTCCCACTCTTTTGGATACTCGAAGAACTTCGGTCCTGAGTAGCGTTCATTTGCCCACCAGTCCGGGCCGTGGAATGCTTCAACCACGACGTCTTTATCGCGCCCAAAGCCCAAGGTGAACAAATCGAAATCAGGGTGCTTGACGATGAAACGATCTCGGCCCGCTTGTTCCAGCACTATACGTTGCCTGCCGTGCTGCAGTATCAGTTTGTCGCCATGAGCAATCAGCACGAGCTTTTTTCCGTCGGGTGCATTGAAGGTACCGGCATAGTCCGCCGCATTCTTGATACTGGCCGGAGTGGGTTGTGAGGCTGGAAGAGCGGGCAACTCCTGATTGCGGGAAGCTGCATTCAACAGATCGAGAGCGTAGCGGGTGACCGCCACCGGGCGATAGCCGCGCAAATTGGCATTCACGGACGCGAAGGCTGCGAACCCGTCAGTCAGGTCGGCATACATCGCCGAACTGAACGCGACCATACCGCCTGTGTGGCGTACGAGCGTGCGGTTGCTGCCATCGTTGATCCAGAGTCCATAACCATAGCTCGCATCTTCCCCGCGAAATGATGCTTTGACAACGGGTTTGACCAATAACTGAAAACTCTTTTCCGAGATCACTCGGCCCCGAGGCCCCGCTCCCCGATTCAGCAGCAATTGCAGATAGGCAACCATGTCGCCGGCAGTTGCCGCCACGCTGCCTGCGGCTTCGGGGACTTCCAACCAGGGCGCCTCGGCGAGCTTACCTCTTAGCGGGAAAGGTCGATCTTCGTGGAGAGGACCATAGCCAATGGCCAGTCTCTCCTTGATCGCGTTAGTAATGACCGGCGCACTGGCAGTCATTCCCAGCGGTTCGAGAACGCGCTTGTGCAACACTTCCGGGAAGGGGCGTCTGTCGATGGCTTCCAGTAAAAAACCAAGCAGCACGTATCCGATGTTGGAATAAAGAAAGCGTGATCCGGGCTCCGAGCCGGTCGTTAGGGTGGTTGGGGCAACGCGCATAAGCAGTGGCACGGCGGAAAGACCCGCTGTATGAGTCAGGAGATGATGCGTAGTAAACGGAGCGTATTTGGATTCGATCTTTAGCCAGGGCAGGTATTCGATGACGGGTTTATGCAGATCGATCTTTCCCTCATCAGCCACGCTCAAGATCGCTATAGACACAAACGATTTAGAGATCGATCCGATCTCAAACAACGTCTGCGGGCCAACCTTTACTCCCGCTTTTAGATCCGCAAAACCGTACTCCGAGGTGCGTAGCAGACCATTGCGATCTGCGAGAGCCACTGACATTCCCGGCGCCCCGGTTTCGTGCATGTGTTGAGCTATAAATGCGTCGAGACGTTTGTAGGCTGGTTGAAACCGCTCTGCGGTACGTTGAGAATTCGCGGAGGCAGCCAGGATGGGCCGCCCTTCGGGAAATTGACTGAAAACAACTAACCCTGCTCCGGCGTTGAATCCATTTCTCAGCAGTGCGCGTCTCGAGATCATTGACGACAATTAGGTGGTCTCCTTTGAGATCCGAAAGATGGGGAATGATACGAAGTTTGTCACAGATGGTTTCCGCGGGCCGGTCTATCAAGCACTCAGGCGCGCGTCAGCCCCAAATTTGACCCCAGCGATAGCGGGCGGGTCGTGCTCAGGTGCCTTCTAACATCTTTAAGGGTCGCGAGACCCCGGCATCTCAAGGTCTTCACGCTGCAGGTTTACTCAAGAACGGTCAACGAAAGCGCCGCCCCCACGTAGGAGAGCGGCGCATCGTTAATAAACTAAGGCGGCTGAATGAGCAACGTCTGAGTTACCTGCTCCTTGGCTCGAGCACAATCTCACGAGCCAATCGATCCCCCATCACTTCGCGAATTTCCAGGCGCTCTCTGTAACCTTGCCGCTGCTTCTCATCGTCGCCTACAACCTTTTGAGCAAGGGCGTCTGCCTTTTCCTCATTTGCCTCCATCGCTGCCAGGTTCTTGTATTCTGTCATAAGCATAACGTTCCACTCACCGGGTGTGTGGCCCTCAACTGTGAGGACTTTGTAGGAAAGAATTATCCCTTCCTTCTTCGAGGCTTCCTGATTAGCCTTCCACGG
>JACDCK010000208.1 GCA_013817595.1 Pyrinomonadaceae bacterium
CGCTGCTTCACGCACCCCAGACGGATGATGACCGAGGTGGCATTCTCTGGTGCGGTTGCGAAGAGTGGGGTCGCGCACTCGGGACAGAACACCTGCGCACGGCGGTTGCCGCTTTCGGCAACCTTGACATAGCTCTTGGGCTTGCCACGAAGTACGAACGTGTCGATAGGTGCGGCGACAATTGCGCGAAACGGCGAACCGGAGAGCACCTGGCAGTCCGCGCAGTGGCACACCATCACCCGCGAGGGATCGATTTGCGCCGTGAAGGAGATCAGGCCACAGTGGCACGTACCGTCAATTTGCATAGCAACCTTTCGGAGTGAGGGGATTGCGTTCAATGACGTCCAACGAAACAATCAGCCGCGCCGGGCAAGAAGGCTTGGAAAGGCGAAGGCGATCCACGGCGTCGGCTGCAGCGTCTGGTTGGCCAAGGCCCCTGAAGTATCCCACAACGGGACTCCGGAGACAAGCGGCGATGGGTTGCCGGTGAAGCGCTGATGACTCACAGCGAGATTGCCGACGGGAGCCCGCGCTCTGGCCGGGTGCAGCCATCCACCTCGCCAACCCGCAGGGCCTGGGCATCGCTATTCACTAGTTTTGCTTGATTAAAGCCCATGGCTATGCGGCTTCGTCGTTATGCTCGATGCGCGCTCGCCCTGTGCGGACCCGCATGCCGGGTGGTGTGGGGGCCGGGGTTAGAACCCCCGGCTACCCGACTAGGCTCCGACCGGCCCGAGCCCAACGTGACCCCTGCCCGCACCCCTACGCAGAAACGGTTCCTGATACCTTTTCTTTGTCGGCAGGTCAGTGATGCATGATTCAAGACCTGACCCTCATTCCCCCTGCCTTCATTCCCCCTTATGGCTCAACTCCATCGCCATGTTACTACACCCGCTCGCCTGTGTTCTCTTTGCTCTTTAGGGTCCGCTCGGTTCATCTTTGGTCTCCTTCATCTGTTGAACACACCGCCAAAGGGTATATCGCAGCGGCCCTACGCCAAAGCTGAGCCGCCGCCTGCTTTTGGCGGTCGGCTCCAGCGCATTGTTGGGCAGACGACCTTCTGACCGTATTCCATAAACATACGTCAAGAGTACACTTGACCTCTTTACAAATAACTACAGCCGCTGAAGCGGCAGGCCCTTCGGACGGCATGCGCCGCGCGCTGCTCGGTGAATGGCTAAGGGAGCTATTGCTGGTAGTTGAGCCTGCGCAGCCGCGCCTCGATATCACGTTTTCTATTCTCCTGCGTGGCAGTTTCTAATGCCGCTCGAAGATGCGTTTCCGCTTCCGTGTTCTTGCCGCCCCCCTCCATGAGCGCCACGCTCAGCGCGTAATGCACGTCGGGATGGTCGGGCTGATCTGTGAGCACGCCCATCAGGTAGCTCTTGATCTGCACAGGGAAATCACGGAAGAGCTTCTGCACGGCCTGGAGATACGGATAATGCAGCGCAATTCGGAACGCCTCGTCAACCCGCCGTGCCTTGCGATACGACTGGATGGCCGCCTGCAATGGCTCACCGCGTCGATACCCCTGTGACCACTACCAATTCAGCAGTTCCTCGGCGGTTGCCGTAGACAGATCTTTGGCAAACAGTGCGCTGGTTGTTTTCTCGTTGGGGGCGATGCCGTCTTGGCGCATCCGCTCGAACCAGTCCTTAGCGGTCGCGTAGTCTTCGGCTTTGCTCACGAGCGTGGAGTATGTGACCACGTTGGGGGCGATGCCGTCTTGGCGCATCCGCTCGAACCAGTCCTTAGCGGTCGCGTAGTCTTCGGCTTTGCTCACGAGCGTGTTGTATGTGACCACGTTGGGGGCGATGCCGTCTTGGCGCATCCGCTCGAACCAGTCCTTAGCGGTCGCATGGTCTTCGGCTTTGCTCACGAGCGTGGAGTATGTGACCACGTTGGGGGCGATGCCGTCTTGGCGCATCCGCTCGAACCAGTCAACTGCCTGCGGGAAAGCGGAAGAGTCACGGATGCATATGTTGTATGGGATGGCACTGGGATTGAATCCGTAGTCGCGCCGACGCTGTGTCATTCGTCCGACGAAGGAAGGGTTCGGGATGGCGGCGACGAGGCGGTCCCAACGCGGCAACAGCACACGGTCAACCCGGTCGGGTTCATCGTCGCGCACTTCCGCTGCCTGTTCGAGGATCTGTTCGCTTGCCTTCTCGGCTGTTGCCTGTGCTTCGGCACCCAGGCCAATTGCATTGAGCGTGTAAACGTAGAAAGGTGAGACGTCCGCATCGGCGGCAGCTTCCGCGTTGATGCTTTGGAGTGTGTACACCTCGAGCGGTTCTTCCTTCTTGTGCTTTTCGTAGTCCGCTCGTGCCTCGATATCGGCCCAGGCGAGTGTGAAGTCTCGGTTTAGTGAGGATGCAGTGACGATAGCGTCCTGGATGAGTATCTCGGTCGCGCTCGTAAGGCAGTGTCGCACAGCGCGCGTGGCGCGGCGGGCGCTGTCGCCGACCCAATCCTGCCTGCCATCGGGCAGGTTGACCGCAATGTCGCGGCCCTGACACAAGGCTATGCGCAGAGGCGGTATTTCGTCCTTTGAGCTGTTGGACTTATTTGCCATCTCCTCCTGGAAGCAGTGCCTCTGGATGAGCGCGAGACAGCACAGTTGCGGAATCAGGTTCGAGTGGGGCGTAATCAGGAGCCAGCCATCGCCCGTGAACTTCAACAGCTCCTTGTCCAGGTCCAGTTTCCTCAGGTGCGGCTCAATCTGCTGTACGAGGGATCGGTTGAAGCGATCGATCTTAGGTGTGGTAAAGGCGATGGTCTTCTTCGTCGAGCCGATCATGTCTATGCACAAGCAGGTGACCGTGCGCCCAGACTCCGGGCGCTCAGCCTCGGACAGCGGGTTTAGGAGTTGATTGGACATGACTTGCCTCGTGATAGCGCACAAGGGATCAGGTCTTGACTGTTGCCTGACCATATCGGCTGGCTCGGCTCAAGCGCTGGCGGGACCAGAGGACTAAATCTCCTAGCGCATTTGGTCATATTCCCTGCCTTGGGATGAGCAAGAGTCAAGACTTGACCCCTTATTTCTACTGCCCAACGAATAGTATCTTATCCGCCGTGCGGCAGCATGGCGGATAAGATACTATTCGTTGGCTCGCCCTCTCGGTGCCTAACAACCCCTTGTGGTTACCTTGGTCGCCAAGAAAAGAAAAAGGGCGCATTGCGCCCTCCTCCATAACTTCACTAAGTAGTGTCAGATTCCTGAACTTATGTTATTTGGTTAATTTCTCCAACCAACCGGCTTCATGGGTAGGGGTTGACTCCCCCGCTACTTTCTCCAACCAACCGGCTTCATGGGTAGGGGTTGACTCCCCCGCTACTTTCTCCAACCAACCGGCTTCATGGGTAGGGGTACTCATAGATGCCTCACTTCTCGTTGCGTGCCAATTGCACGTCTGGGGTGAGACCGGCGACCGTCAGCAGGGTTCCCTCTTCCCCCGTTCCGCAGGATGGTTCATATGAACCATGCTGAGACTTTACCTGAAGTTCCGGGGTATCAAGTTGTGAAATTAGGCCCACCTATTTGTCATGCTGCACCGCACCAATTTCGGCTAGATGGTCAGTTCTGCGATAGAGGTCACAGTTTTTTCCGCCATAGACGTCAGGCTAGTCACAGTTCCGCAATGTGACTTGGCACACAGGATTAGGAAGGAGGGGGTTAGGAAGTGGCAACAACGGCCGTCTTTTGGGTTAGTATGCCGGCCGATCGGCTATCCGGCCGCGTCAAGGGTGGCAGGGAGCGGAGGTACGAACTCCACCCCCTGCCTGGTCCACACCATTCATGGAGGAAAAACCCATGGCTGAACTTTGCGCGGTATGCAAAGCGGTGTGCGCTCTAGTACAGCTAGTAGCTGCGCTCACTCAAGTATACCTAAGTATCCTTGGTTAGGTAAACCAAGGTTGTCCCACCTCCTTTGGGGGGGTGGGACTCCTCTCTCCCGCTCTTCCCGTTCCGTAGTTCCGCAGGATGGTCCATATGAACCATGTTGAGACTTTACCTGAAGTTCCGGGGCGTCAACTTGTAAACCCAGTCCCACCTATTTGTCAAGCCGCATCGCACTGCACCATTTCGGCTAATGCAGAAGCTAATCGGCGGGCGGATTGAGCGAGCTGTTAGGCTGTGTTTCGCGTTCTATTCTTTTTACAGGAAGATCCAACCTATTGATCAACATCTGAAATTCACGCAATTCAACGAAAGAATACATAACACCCTCCCACTGTACCTCAATGTCCCCCCTTTTCAGCGTAACCTTATGTCGTGGCTTCTTGACGAAGCAGGAAAAAATGGCGAGGAGCATGCCTATAAGGATGAGAAAGAGGCCGACAAACCCAGACCTGAGTTCACCTGTTAGGAACGGCGTCTTTACATCCAAGGTTCCGGTTTCCTTAATACCGAGGAATATCATTGCGATTCCTCCACAAGCCAATAAGAGAGCTATCAGCATTGCAGCAGCCTTAGCATTGAACCGGCTTAACATATATTCCGTTTTGGTCAATGAACCTAATGGTTCGACGGTATCTACAATAGGCTCACTATTCATTCTTGTTGCCCAAACTTCAGCTTTCCCAAAAAACCGTGACCTCGGCTGCGACGCATGGTTGGGACCAAAACGCCTGAAGTATCCCACCGCCGAGCCCCGGAGACAAGCGGCGATTCCGTTCCGCAGGATGGTTCATATGAACCATGTTGAGACTTTACCTGAAGTTCTCGGGTGTCAATATGTGAACGAAAATCCGACTGCCTTGACCCCTTTTCGGCTATCTCGGGATCAGGTGGTGAGAAATCCGGGCCCGGGATCCCAATGCGCTGAAGGCCCGCGTTTTTCCCGGGTCGGGCCAGAGGCCGGATCCGACATCGGCTCGC